>JBAYSE010000045.1:0-11787 GCA_041676265.1 Sphaerochaetaceae bacterium | reverse complement strand
GGCTTTGGCGTAAATCTCCTCTACGTCAAAATCAAACTGCCGATTACGCATCACCATTTGCCCTTCGATCATCACTGAGTCGACACAGTTGCTACTGGTTCCCCACACCAAATGGGTAGCCGCGTTGGCATCTACCCAAGGGGTTGGACTGTGGTAATCTAAGAGGGTTAAATCAGCTTTATAACCGGCTTCCACCCTCCCAAACTTTTCGCCAAAATAGGTCTCCAGAACTTCATTACCACGACTAAGCATCTCTACAAAATTGCTCGGCCACCAAGGACCACCTCTGTCTTTGTGTTTAAAGAACGCTATTTTTAACTCTTCAAACATATTTCCACCACATCCGTCGGTGCCCAACACTGCACGGTCAACTTTTCTAAAGTTGTTGCAATACCCTACATTGTTGTTCATGTTACTGCGGGGGTTGTGGGCTAAAAATCCTTTTCTGGCATTTAACAGCTCTATTTCATTCTCATTTAAATAGAGGCCGTGGACTAACAGAGTTTTAGCGGAAAGGAGACCAAAAGAGTCGAGCCTATCCATAATATCTTGATTGTAGTGGTGGTGACTGTGAACACTATCGTATTTGTCTTCAGCCACGTGAAGATGAATCCCCCGCTTGGTTGCATCGCAAGCTTCCCGCATTAATGCCAACCCTTCGTTGGGGATTGTAAAGGGGGCATGTCCCCCTATCATCGCCTCTACCAGTGGCTTTTTACCACTTTTACGTGCTTGATCAACACTCTTGGCAAAGGCCACGTTTTCTTCAACTCCCGCCCTAACTTCTTCCATGCCACCGTTACGGTCGGTCACCTCGTAACAGGTCATTCCTCTGAGGCCCACTTGGCGCATCCCTTTGGCTATAGTTTCCAAAGAGCCCTCAATAAAAGAGGGACTGGCATGGTGGTCGATACAGCTGGTAGTGCCCGCCATAATCGCATCAAGGGAGCAGATCAGAGAGCTGTAGTAGATCGCCTCTTCATCTAATCCCCTGTCTAAACGCCACCACCACTCCTTAAGGACTTGGATAAAATCGGTTTGGGGCCCCGCACTGATCAACATCCCTCTGGAGAGACCCGAGTAGTAGTGGTGGTGGGCACATACCAAGCCGGGAATAATTGTTTTAGCGGTAGCATCAATAATTTTCGCCCCTCTGTAAGAGGTGCTTAAATTCTTGCCAACGGCTAAAATCAAATCGTCTTGTACGGCTACATCAAGCTTCTCTTCAACTGAGAAAGGCGGTTTAGTTTGAACCACCCGTGCATTGGTAAATAGTGTAATACTCATTTTAGCCCCCTTAGGCTTCCACTGGTCCCAATAAGTAGGAATGATTTAAAATTATCTCTTCGATTAAAGATGCAACTTCATCAGAGAGGTCCCCACTAACGCCACCGTCACTCTCGATAGCATGGGTAGAAACTACGCCGTCGTGTCGCACTAAGACTCCCCCTTCTACAAGGAGGAATCCGCTATTACTAGAGCTCTCAAAGTCATCCTTACGACTAAAAACAGTAAACTTATCACGATAGGGAGAGCCATCCCATGGACAGAAGGTGGTACAGTTACCACACTCATTACAGAAGGCATCCAAGTGGATAATCTGGAAGGGATTTTCAAACAAATCCCAACGGTGACGCATATCGATAGCCACATTGGCTCGGTTAGGACAGACCTCCACGCATTTATCACAAATGTAGGAGCACTGTAAACATCGTGCGGCTTCAAGGCGGGCAAATTCTTCGATTGCCTCCCCCTCTTTGGCTGAAGCCAAATAGTACCCTTTCTTATCTCTTATCTCTTTGAAGAAGAGATTCTCTTGTTCCTCTAACTCGTAGAGGTCCAGTTCCTCCTCATCGTGGTCGTGTTCATGCTCATGCTCTTCCTCTTCGGGCCCCAGTATGGAGTCAATCGCCGCTTCAACCGCAGTGCGGGCCGCCGCAATACAACGTACCACAGTTGACGGGCCACTTTGGGCATCACCAATGACATAGACCCCCTCTTCGCGACTCTCTAAAGTATCACTTTTAACGGCGGGCCACCCCTTCTCATCGAGGGGGACCCCAAACCAGGTGAGACTCTGAGAGTCAACCTTTTCGCCAATCGCCGTTATGAGGGTGTCACATTGGAAGGTAATTGTCTCATCGGTAGCCACCGGTGCACGACGATGCGAAGCATCCAGTTCCCCTAATTCCATTTTACGACACACTAAAGTTCCATCTTCATTAAAGGCCTCGGGATTGGTAAGGAAGAAGAACTTGACCCCATCTGCAATGGCGTTACGGTACTCTTCACGATCGGCAGGCATCTCTTTCTCAGTTCTTCGGTAGACCACTGCAACCTCTTCAACTCCTTTGATTCGAATGGCTGCACGGGCACTATCCATCGCCGTGTTACCTCCGCCCACGACTACTACCCGCTTACCCAAACTGAGTTTAGAGGGGTCTCGGTTGTATTGTGAGAGGAAGGCGAGAGAGGGGTGCACTTGGCTACGGTCCCCTGTCAACGCTATGCTGTTATCTACTTCAGCACCGATTGCGTAGAAGATATAACCATAGCCCGCCTCTTTAAGCGCTTCAATGGTTACCTTATTGGCAGGAACCGAATATTTAAATTCTACACCGTGCTTAGCGACAAAATCGATATCTGCCTGCAGGGCACTGGCAGGGAATCTAAAAGAGGGAATAACGTAGCGGGTCACCCCACCGGCGTCCTTTTCCCGTTCAAACACCGTCACGACAAACCCAGAACGGGCGAGGAAAAAGGCAGCCGACAGGCCGGCCGGTCCGGCGCCTACGACGGCCGCTTTAAGGTGCGACTGCTCGGGAGTTTCCCAGCGCTTCACATACTCAGCAAACCCCTGCTCAACGGCAATCTTCTTCATCTCTCTAATTTGTACCGTCCCTTCGTAATCGAGGCGGGTACAATGGTATTGACACTGATGGTCACAGATATAGCCGGTGAGATTAGGCAGGGCATTGTTCTCGTAGATAACGTCTAGGGCATCGGCATAGCGCCCCTGTCCCACCAGATAGATATAATCGGGGACATTTTGGTGAATTGCACAGGCTTCTACACAAGGTGCTATATAGCAGTCACACATGGGGAGTTTTCCGGGAACCTCTACTTTTTCGACTCCCCGAAAATCTTTATGGATATCGGGCCTAGAGAGGCTCTCTTGGGCCAATTTTTTAATCCTGGCAACATCAATTTTTTCTAAAGACCAGGTTTTACTCTGCTGTTCTAAAATTTCCACCATCTGTTTAAGGCGGACGTAGCCCCCCGGCTTAAGGAGGTCGGTGGCCAGTGTAATGGGACGAATGCCGCACTCAAAAAGGTCAAGGACAGAGGAAGCCGTCGCTCCTCCACTGTATGAGATAGCTAGTTCTCCCTGAAACTCTTGCGCCAAAAGGGCACCGACGTCGACACTTAACGGCAAAAGAGCCCTTCCCGACATATACATCTCGTCGCCCGGCAGGATACCTTGGTCATTGACAGTGCCGAGGGTATTGGTCAGCTTAACTCCAAACTCAAGGCCATTCTTGTGGGCTAAATCAAATAAGCGGTGTAGCATTGGAATGGCATCTTTGTACTGCAAATCGACATCGAAGGCCTCTCTTTTGAGTGTGATGTAGTCGTAGCCCAAAGCGTCGAGTGTTTGCCTAACTCTGTCGTAACCTAACAACGTGGGGTTGAGTTTTACAAAGGTGTTGAGTTTTTTCTCACTAAGCATATAAGTGCAAATAGCCTCAATTTCATGGGGAGGACAACCGTGCATGGTGCTCAACGTCACTTGAGAACATATCTTTGGTGAGATATTTTTGACTCTCTCTAAAACCCTCTCCTCTTGCCCTTCCCAGGGGGTTTCCCTAAGGAGTTCCCCCTCCTGCAAAAGGTTCTCAAGAGTTTTAAGGCAACTATTGAAGGTCTCTTTGCCGGAAGAGTCTATCAGAGAGTCGATAAAGGTTTGCATCTTTTCGGTTTTGATCCCCTCAAAATCGTAGCCGACACTCATGTTAAAGATAAATGAAGAACCCTCCCCCTCCCCATCCAAAAGGGCCTCCAAGAGGTGCAGGGCAACCCAAGCTTTCACATATTCGTTGTAAGCTTTAATCAGAGTATACTCGGAAGACCACTCAACGTTGTAACCCTCATCGCGGATATCTATACACGGCTTATCGATTTCAAGCTCATCCAATTTTTGGACTGTTTTTAACTCTATAAACCGTCCGCCGACTAAATAGCTGGCGATGATATTTTGGGCCAATTGGGTATGGGGTCCGGCGGCAGGACCTAAAGGGGTAGCACACTGTTGGCCAAAAACTTTAATCTTGGTTTTACCGCTACTATGATAGAATTGGTCACTGTGCAGACCAAATATTTTGTCACATTGGCGGTACTCCGAGAAAATCCTATTAAGTAATTCCTCAAAGGGAATCGGTCTCATAATATCTGACATTTGGGTTTAAAAAACTCCTTAATATTCTCTTTTTTTCTTCTCGTTCCTCCTCACTATTGTAAAACAGATTCTTCATAAGTCAATGCTTAATGCAACAATGTGCAACAATAGTTTAGATTTGAACAAAAAACTGAACTCTTTGGGATAGCTCAATTTACAGCTCAGATTTTTTAAAACTGAGCGTTATTTAATTTTCTTATTTACTTTTCATTAAAGACCATGGTAGTCTATTCGAAAACAAAAGATAAGAAAAACAGGGGAGGTAGCGTTGTGTGGGATCTGATAAATCTGCGCGTAAACGATGAAGTTAGAGCGAGGAACATTTTACTCTGCCGTGAAAAAGGAGTTGTCTTACCAACCTTTGCCCAAATGGTAGACCCCTCAAAAACACCCACCAAAATTGTTGACCAATTGAAAAAAATGGGGCTGTGGGATGTCCACAGTGAGAATCTATTTCGCATCAATTGGAAAAATGAGGCTAAAGTCAAAGGAGGAGCCTTTGGCGGTGTCAATTATATTGAAGTTCCTCCCATCATCTCCGGTGTTAAAGCCAGAATTTTTGCCCTCGTCGGTAAGTGGTTCCCCACCGGAGGCCATAAAGTGGGCGCTACCTATGCCTGTTTGGCTCCGGCCCTCATTAGCGGCAACTTTGATGCTGTTAACCAGCAGGCTGTTTGGCCCTCTACGGGCAACTACTGCCGAGGCGGTGCCTATAACAGTGCCCTCTTAGGATGTCAATCAATTGCAATTCTCCCCGAGGAGATGAGTGCGGAGCGCTTCAATTGGCTCAAGGCAATAGCCGGAGAAATCATTGCCACCCCGGGATGTGAAAGTAACGTTAAAGAGATCTTCGACAAATGTCATGAACTAAACGCTACAAGGGGCGATTCGATTGTCATCTTTAACCAATTTGACCAGTTTGAAAACTACCTCTGGCACTATACGGTTACCGGCTCTGCGATGCACGAAGTTTTAGAAAACCTCAAGATTGCCGACGACAATGTCCGTGGTTTTGTCTCGGCAACAGGCTCAGCCGGGACTATTGCCGCCGGCGATTACCTCAAAGAGGTCTATCCAAAATTAAAAATTGTCGCCAGCGAAGCCCTCCAATGCCCCACCCTCTTACGCAATGGGTTTGGTGGACACCGCATAGAAGGTATTGGCGATAAGCACGTCCCATGGATCCACAATGTGAAGAACACCGACATGTTGACAGCTATTGATGATGAAGATTGTATGGACATCTTCCGCCTCTTTAACGAAAAAGAGGGGCTTGTTTACCTCAAACAGATGGGCTTAAGTACCCAACAAATCGCTGATCTTGACCTGTATGGCATTAGCGGTATTGGAAACCTCCTCAGTGCTATTAAGATGGCAAAGTTCTATGAAATGGATGAAGAGGATGTCATCTTCACCGTTTTAACCGATTCATCAGAGATGTACACCTCCCGCCTGAAAGAACAATTGGATGAGAAGGGGCCCTTCACGGCGCTGGATGCCGCTAAAATCCACAGTGCCTCTCTCCTTCATCAGGCAATAGACAACGTGGAAGAGCTCGGCTATTGGGAACGCCAACGGGTCCACAACCTTAAGTACTACACTTGGGTAGAACAACAAGGCAAAACCTATGCTGAGATCAATGCTCAGTGGTACGAGCGTGATTACTGGAAACAAATTCCACTCTACGCAGCCCAAATTGATGCTATGATAGAGGAGTTCAATAAGGAAGTAGGCTTGTAATATGCGTTTTAGCTATGTTTGTAACGATTGTCATCGTGAGTATCTAACGGATGAGATTTTCTATGTCTGTCCTGCGTGCAGTGGGACAGAAAACCCCGGAGAATTTCGTAAAGGGAATCTCATTGTAAAACTTAACGACGAGGACTTACAGAAATTTAAGGGGGAACTTCCAGAGCTTTTTCCCTACCCCCTAGTGAACCCTTCGGCTTTTCCGGTGGGACCTACCCCCTTGGCTAAACCTAACCGTTTAACTAGAAAGTATGGTTTAAAACACCTTCTCTTTAAACTCGACAACCTCCTCCCTTCAGGCTCTTTTAAAGATAGGGCAAGCCAGATGGTCGCCAGCCAGGCACTCCTCCATAAGGAGAACAAAATAGCCTTAGCTTCGACCGGTAACGCCGGAGCCGCCATGAGTTGTGCCGGAGCAGCCTACGGTTTTGAGGTTATCCTCTTTGTCCCCGAAAATGCTCCCGTTAATAAACTGATGCAGAGTATTCTCTACGGTGCCACGGTGGTGCCGGTCAAGGGCTCTTATGATGATGCCTTTGACCTCTCTCTCTACTATACTGAGCAGTTTGGCGGTATTAACCGCAACACCGCTTACAATCCTATGACGGTCGAGGGCAAGAAAAGTGTCGCCCTAGAGATCTACTCCCAACTTCGGGGAGATATCCCCGATATTATCTATGTTCCGGTAGGCGATGGCTGCATCTATAGTGGCGTTTGCAAGGGTTTTCTTGACCTTAAACGCTGTGGCCTCATTGAGCGTGTCCCCCGAGTGGTCTGTGCCCAATCAAATAAATCGAATGCTATCGCCCAAGCTTGGGAGAGGGGCTCTTTCAAAGCAGTTACAGCCACGACACTAGCCGATTCAATTAGTGTCTCGTCACCGGCCAATGGCCGAATGGCAGTGCGCTACCTCAAAGAGACCAACGGATGGGCAACACTCGTCAGCGATGAGGAGATTTTAGAGGCTCAAATGGAGTTAGTCCGTGAAAGTGGCACTTTTGTAGAACCGGCGGCAGCTTGTGCATGGGCGGCAGCCGTCAAAGACCGCTCCAAGTTAGACGATGAGGCTAAAATCTGTGTCCTTCTAACCGGTCAAGGTTTTAAAGATATGGCGGTATTTGACGGCCGTGTTAAGTTACCGAAGGCGATTGAGAACTCAAAAGAGGCCGTTATAGAGCGCTTTGCCCACCTCAGTTGATTACCTCTTTCTCCCCGTGTTATAATCGGCCAACTTGAAGGAGCCTTTATGAAAAATATTCTAATTGGGTTTGCCATTGGTGCCGGCCTTATGCTTATTATCTTAATAATTCAGGCGTTTAAGAATAAAGCTAGGAGCAAAGCCCATAAAGAAGAGATTGCCCGACTCAAAGCCATGCTTACCGACCGGATGGACCTAGAGTCTGAGGGGTTGAGTAAGTTAAAAAAAGAGGTCGATGAGTTAAAGCAACAAAATGAAAATATGAGAATCTCCCTACAAACCTTTGCTCAAAAACCGGGACGTAAAGAGGTCGCTCGCCTTCAAGTTTTTCAACAGGCAGTCGATAGACTAACCGTCAACGCCCCCGGGTTCGGAGCGGCTTGGCAAGTTGCACTCAAAGAGAGTGAGGGGGAGTATGAACAGACCCTTTTAGGGGTCAAACCTTTCCTTAGGAAGGTAATCCCGCTCAAGAATTCAAAGACCCAAGATGAACAGTAAGCTAGTCATCTTCATATAATTCGTGAATAACATCCCAAGCCTCAGCCTCCCCTTTCCTGAGGCGACAAAGCAGAGAATAGTGGTAGTGGAGCATTTGAAGCTGTTTTTTTATGACAACTTCCGGCGCCAAATCTTTGACCTCGCGTAGTTCGCTGTCGTCGTGCTCAAGTGCCATTAACCGCTCATACTCCTTGAGCATATCCTCTTTTTTCCAATAGATAAAATTGGGAGCACTCAAAAGCAGGGTGGGTTGGTAGTGGTAACGCTCAAGTCCTTCACCGGTGTAATTAATTTCTCTTTGGCTCGCGTCTGGCGGTAGCTGTTCAAACAAAGTCCTTTCCATCGCTCCTCCTTTTTTAGTGCAATTGGTCGCTCTTTATGAAAGTCACTCTCCCATTAAAGTAATCAATATCATCGTAGCTCTTTTTATCGATGGAATAGATAAGGTCGGTTATGGCGAAGAGTTTTTTTGCAGGGGCGTATTCTAAGAGGTCTAAAAGAGACTGTTTAACACAGTAATCGCCCGCTAATCCCAGGACATAGACCTCTTCTCCGGTTATTACCTCAACGTTCTTACCCCCTTCAAAGGGGGAGAACTCCTCTTTATCGAATCTCTCCCCTTTTAAGAGTAGCCGATCCCCTGGGGTAACAGCCACTAAGGCGCCGTGAGTCCCCTTTACGCAGTGAGGAGCAAAGGTGGTGAATGAGATGTGGTTTTCCGGGTGGTTATCGGCAGACAAAATGACCTGATCGAAATAGGGCCTTATAGCCTCAATTTGGGCCACGTAGTCACTTGTAGCGCCCTCTACACCTAGAGCACCACCTTCTAGGAAATCGTTTTGAACGTCTACAATAATTAAAGTTCTTTTCATGATAGGGTAATTATCGCAAAAGATTTAAAAAACGACAAGACGAAGAGCTACCCTTTAGTTTTTAAAATACTGTTCCTCTAATTTCTCTAAGTGGGAAAAGATATGCACGAGATCTTTGCCAAAGGGCATTAGAGCATAAGAGCCCTCTTCTAGCTTAATAATCACTTGCCTATCCAGCAGTAGGGCTAACTTACGGTTAAGCTCTGTGTGACTCATCCCTAGGACACTTTCAAGAATTAAGTTGTACCGATAATTTCCCATTTCAATAGATTTTAAGATATCGGGAACCCAGCGCATTTTGATTAAATCGTGGATCATTTGAAATCCATTTAAAACTCTCTTCTCCACAGCTTCTCCCTAACAAACATTTTTGTCCCTATTTGTTTGTCCAATTTTATAGTATATTCAACATCAGTTCTACATAAATAATTACTCATAGGAGGAACAGAGTGAAATATCTAGACTTAGTACAGAAGTATTTAGCAAATTTAGCAGTGCTAAACGTAAAGTGGCACAACATCCACTGGAATGTTGTTGGCAAACAATTCTTAAGGGTTCACACTTATACTGAAGAGCTCTATGACCAACTCTTTGAAGACTTTGATGCGGTTGCCGAGCTCCTCAAAATGAAAGAGGTTCTGCCCCTTTCAACCATGCAAGATTACTTGGCCAACGCCACTGTCAGTGAAGTAGCACCCCAAGATTTTGGCCACGACGAGTCCCTCAAACTCGTTAAAGAGGACCTAATTACGATGCGCTCTTTAGCTACCGAGGTGCGTAACAGTGCCGACGAGGCCGGCGACTTTGAGACTGTCGCTATGTTCGAAGACTATGTTGCTTTCTACAGCAAGCACATCTGGTTCGTCTCTGCGATGTTAAAGTAGGCTCTTGGCCAACTACCATAGGGCACTCCATAAGGGGTGCCCATTTTATTGATTAGATTGACTCCACATCATTAGATAAAAACTGTTAGCTCAAAATCATTTAACTGCCCCCAGTATTCAACTACACCTCTGCTAAATATGAGACTTAAACTAGTACGACCCGGAGAGTTAGGAAAACTTTAAGTTATTGCCAAAAGTGAATTGCGGTTCTTATGAGATTCTCATAGCCATGGGAAGTTGTTTCGTATTGCCTATACGATAAACAGTGGAACCTTTCCTAATAAAAACTCTTCCAACGTAAACCTAGGTCCTCCCACAACCATAGAAAAGGCATCAGGGTAGAGCTTCATAAACTCTAAGCTACCACCAACATTTTTTATTCTTCCACTTTTGACTTCTATTGCAGTGACACTTTTACCTTTTTGTAAAACGAAATCAACCTCCTTGTCCCTATCTCTCCACCAGAAAACATCAAAGCCCTCTTCTTGACTTCTGGAAAGTAAGTATGCCCCCACAGCACTCTCTATAAGATGACCTCGATCGCTAGGATTATTCAAAAACCTACGGCGGGTGGCTCCAACAGAATAGGTCATAAATGCTGTATTATATGGTATTAGCCTAGGCGAACTTTTTCTAACACTTATTTTATTCCCTGCAAATTTCTGGAGACCCGATAGGATTTGTGCTCTGTTAAGTAATTCTAAATAGTGTGCAAGGGTTACCGTGTTGCCGGCATCCTGCAATTGTCCCATAAGCTTTGTATAAGAGACCTCCATGCTACTGTAGGAGGATCCAAGCAAAAATAGAGAGCGAAGTAAAGCAGGTTTACGAACTTCCTCCATCATTAAAATATCTTGAGATATTGTAGGCTCAACGATAGATAAACCTATATACCTAGCCCATCGTTCTTCATCATTGATTAGTGAAGCGGCTCCTGGATAGCCACCAAAGAATAAAAAGTCATCCAAAGTAAAGCCAAAAGCCTCCTTGCACTCCCCATAACTCCAATGCGATGAATAAAGAATTTCAAATCTTCCCATGAGGGATTCAGAAGCACCTTTTTGTAGAAGAAGAGATGAGGAACCAGTCATAACAACTTTCAAATCTCTATTTTGCCTACTATCTTCATCCCACAGAAGCTTAACAGTCGACTGCCAGTCTTTAACTTTTTGGATTTCATCAATCGCCAAAATGACGCTCTCTGTTTGAGCCTTGTAACGTGCCAATTGCCACTCATTTTTTAACCATTCTCGACTATATATGCCTGGATCATCAGCGCTTATATAATGTTTATGGCCCGGTAGTTTTGACAAAGCTTGTGTTAGAGCAGTAGTTTTCCCAGTTTGCCTTGCACCGGTAACTATCTGAATAAACTTTCGAGGTTCACTTAACCGCCTAATCAACACGGATACTAATTTTCTCTCAAACATAACAAACCCCCAAATAGAGTAGTTACAATTTACTCAATACGTTTTACATTTTACTCAATATGATTTTATGCCAACAATCCTGTAAAGGCAAGGTCTGCAGTAGTTTAAATTGTTATGGAATTGAATTGAAGTCAAAAATTTGTTTTGCCGAAGACGAGAATCGAACTCGTACGCCCAAAAAGGGCAAGGGATTTTAAGTCCCTTGTGTCTACCTATTCCACCACTTCGGCCCACCGCTATACTACCGAGTAGTTAACTTTTCGTCAACTAACAATTCTAAATTTATTTGACCAAAAGTCCTTGACAAAAGGGGGGGGAAAGTGTCTAATGTTTGTAAATGTTAGCGATAGCTAACTATTTGGAAACTCCTAAGGAGGCTTTATGCTAATGCCCTTTTTGGTTTATATAAAAAATAGAGAGAGAAAGTTATGAAGTTGAGTGATGCCAGACCCGGGGAAACGGTAAAAGTGCGTAAAATAGAGGGCAATGGCCCAACTATGCGGAGGATTATGGATATGGGGATTACTAAAGGGTGTGCCCTACATGTCCGTAAGTATGCTCCCTTGGGAGACCCTATTGAAATTTCCGTCAGGGGTTACGAGTTATCACTAAGAAAAGCTGATGCGGCTACTATCCTAGTTGAGGAGTAGCCTATACATATAAAAGGAGTGCTTCCCAGTGCCTCACTCAATTGCTTTAG
>JBAYSE010000044.1:0-11928 GCA_041676265.1 Sphaerochaetaceae bacterium | reverse complement strand
GAAAAATTGGAGCGCCTGCAGGAGTGTTTGAGGTGGTTTTTGAGGTATTTGGGCAAAGCTCTCAGCTACAACGGCATTACCCGCTTCGACGGCAGCTACTCTATATCGGTGGCCAAACTCCTCTAGAAGGGTAAGGGTATTCAAGAGGGTATCTAAATAGGCCCGCTCTTTGGTGGCCCTATTTTGAGCAATTGAGGTTTTTATCTCATCCTTCACCACGTCAAACCCTTTGTTAATCAGAGTTGCGTAACCCGGACAAATATTTGAGACTTTGCCCTGTTCATGAATACGGTAGGAGCGTTTCAGAGCATCCCACTCATTTTCTGTATAGATTTCGGGGATAGTAGGCACAGTTCTCAAAAGGGCAATTTTTTCGTCCTTGAAAACTAACGGTTTTTCCTGCTCTAAGACCCATTTAAGGCGTTCATGGGCCCGTTGCACGTCATCTAAACCCCTTTTTGCGAACTCTTTTGCTAAATAAAAGGGGTCGACACCCTTTTGGCGATAGGCGTGATGCTCTTTCTTTTCAACATAAAACTCTCTCAATTTAACTATATGCTGTTTCATGGTTTCCTCTTTTACAAAATTGAGACCTCAATCCCTCGCCTTAAAAAAGGTTCTAAATTGAAATAAGGCTCTTTATTTTCTTCAAAATCTATTTTATATGGACGCCTTAGCATTGCATACTTGGCGCCTGCTGTCTTCTGGTAAGGTAAAAGCTCAACCTTTAAGAGGTTTTGACTGCCTTCTAGTAATTTTGCAGTAGCTTCAAAGTTCTCATCACTATTGTTAACGCTCGGGATGAGAGGTACCCTGATAACAAAGGGGGTCTCCCCTTTTTTGAGGTATTTTAGGTTCTCTAAAATAATCTTGTTACTGCCCTTACAGAAATAAGTGTGTTTTACATCGTCGACCATCTTAATGTCCATCATAACGTAGTTTACCCTATCGACAACCATTTTAAACACTTTTTGGGAGGCAAAACCACTGGTTTCAATGGCTACGTGGAGGTTTTCTAACAGAGCCACTGTCTCTAGCAAGAAAGTGCTTTGCATCAACGGCTCTCCGCCTGAGAAGGTTACCCCGCCCCCATTCTTTGCCAGAATCTCTTTTTGTCGCAGTAGAAGGTTAGCCAACTCATTGGGGAAGTAGTATTGCCCCACCAGGCGACGTAGATTTAAAGGACAGACAACAGTGCACTGCCCACAGGCACTGCAACGGGCCACATCGGTGTCTGTTGGACAGACGCGCACACAAGCGCCGCAATTAAGGCAGGCGCTACTTTTCACCATCAATTCGATATCACCGGAGATGCCCTCGGGGTTGTGGCACCACTGGCACCTCAGGGGACACCCTTTTAAGAAAACAGTGGTGCGAATACCCGGGCCATCAAAGACGGCCATCTCTTTGATATCGAAAATGAGTCCTTCCATACGCTTATAGAGTATAAGAGAGAATCTTCTCTTGTACAAAGTCTTCTTTAGCGGTTAACTCGGCAGCAATAGCGCCCCGCTTCATCACATAAATGCGGTCGCTCATCCCAATTATTTCAGGTAGCTCTGAACTTATCATGAGGATGGCTACCCCTTGTTTGGCCAATTCATCGATTATACGGTAAATTTCGCTTTTGGCATTAACATCGATGCCACGGGTCGGCTCATCCAAGATTAAAAGTTGCGGTGTGGTGAGTAGCCATTTGGCTAAGACAACCTTCTGTTGGTTCCCTCCACTGAGGGTGTTACAGAGCTGTTCTATTGAATTCGCCACGATGTTCAGCTTAGCGACGCTCTCACTGGCCACCTCGGCTTCACGGGCGAAGTTGATCTTGGTTTTGGGGTACATCCGCTTCAAAGAGGCCAAGGTAACATTATCTTTGAGGGACATTTCAAGGACCAGTCCTTCCAGTTTACGGTCTTCAGAGAGGTAAATTACCCCTTTTTCTATGAGGCGGTGGGGGTGCAGATGGCCGATTTCTTCCCCTTTGTAGAGAATTTGTCCGCCGTAATAGGGACGGCTACCAAAGATGGACTTAGCCAGCTCTGTGCGCCCCGCCCCTACTAAACCACTTAAACCGACCACTTCTCCGGAGCGCACTGTTAGATCAATGGGAGGTGTGTTACGGGCTATGGCGAGTCCCTTGACTTCCAAAATAACTTTGTCTTGGACTAGGTGGGTGCTTTTAAACATTGCTGTCAGTTTCCGCCCAACCATCATGCTAATAATTTTGTCGTAATCAAATTCGGCAATGTCAACACTCCCTATGTAGCGCCCGTCGCGGAGAACTGTAATGCGGTCCCCGATTTCGGTGAGTTCATCAAACCGGTGGGAGATGTAGATGATACTAATCCCATTTTTACGTAAATCGTGAATTATTGCGAAGAGCTTATCAATTTCACTTTTAGTCAAACTAGCCGTAGGCTCATCCATTATGATAACTCGGCACTCATAGGAGAGGACTTTGACAATCTCAACAATCTGTTGTTGCGCTGTGGAGAGCTCTCGCACCAATGTGTGGGGATTTATGTCAAACCCGAGGCGTAGGAGCATCTCTTTAGCCTTCTCGTACATCTCTGTTTTGTTGAGGAAGATCCCTTTTTGACTCTCACGACCAAGGAAAATATTTTGGGCTACATCGAGGTTGAGGCATAAGTTTAGCTCTTGATGGATAAATCCTATCCCATTGGCCAACGATTCACGGGGACCGCTAAAAGTGACCTCCTGACCATCGAGGAACATCTGCCCCCCATCGGCCGGAATAATCCCCCCAATAATTTTCATCAGTGTCGATTTACCGGCCCCGTTTTCACCCACTAAAACGTGAACTTCAGCCTCTTTAACATCGAAATGGACATCTTCTAAGATTTTGACAGTCGTTCCGCGCAGGGCTTGTCCATGCTCATCAAAGATATACTTCGTGATATTATCCATTTGAAGGATTGTTTTTTGCATTTCAGCGCCCCCTACAGCTTTCTATTTTTTACGTTTTCAAAGATGATTGCCAGAAGAATCACAATCCCTTGGAATGCCTGATAGGTATAATAGGAGACGTTTAACAGGTTTATGCAGTTCTCCAAAACTTTTATGATTAGAACGCCGAAAACGCTACCAATGACTGTCCCAATACCTCCAAAGAGGCTAGCACCCCCAATAATGGCGCCGGTAATAACTTCAAAGGTATAAACCCCTCCTCCCATGGTGGGTTGAGCACAGTTAACCCTAATCGTCAGCAGAATAGCTGCAATGGCCACTAAAAAAGAGCAAATCATGTAGACTAGGATGTTGAGAGCCTCACTACGGATGCCACTCATGCGGGCTGCTTTAGCATTGAAGCCAAAGGCTGCGAGGGCACGCCCAAAGGTGCTATGGTGAAGGAGGTAGTACATGATTAAACAGATTACCAAGGAGATTAAAACTGTGGTGTTTAATCCTAAGATGTTGGTCACTCCGATGGCCCTAAAAGAGGCCGGCAGGCGGTTAACATCGCTACCACTACTCACAATCTGGGCTATTCCAAAGATTATATAACCACTACCCAGAGTGACAATAAAGGCGGGGACCTTGACTACCTGTACCAGTGTTCCGTTAATCAGTCCCACTAGAAGCCCCACCAAGAGGGTCAAAACAATCGAGAGCCAGATGGGCAGACCCACAGTTTTCACAAAAAGTCCTACCGTTATGGAGCAAAGGCCCAAGGTGTAACCTAAAGAGAGGTCAATCCCCCCGGTCATTAAGACTAAAGTGATGCCCAAACAGGCTATGACGGGGATGGCTGCCTGTTTGATAATTGTCAAAAAGTTGTTGAGGGCAAAGAAGTTTTTGACGAAAAGAGAGGCCAGGAGTGCCAGGATTAGAAAAATTACCACACTGCCGTTGTTTTTGACAAATTTTCTGATCCTCTGTGAAAATAGTACTTGCGTGTTACCCATACTGCTTAATCCTAAAATATTTTACTTATTTCAATTGTGCGCCGTTTTTGGTGAATATTGATGGCCACAATTACAATTATGATGATTCCAACGAAGATGTTTTGGTAGAAGGGGTGAATCCCCAAGAGGTTAAGGACATTCCGTTGAACTCCAATGATTAAAGCTCCCACTAAAGCGAGGTAGACCTTCCCCTCGCCTCCCAGCATACTCACCCCACCAATCACGCAAGCTGCAATAGCATCCAATTGGTAAGGTTCCCCTTGGGTAGGGTGAACTGTGTCGAGTTGGCCCGAGAGGAGGATACCGGCCATGGCAATACAAAAGCCCGAAAAACCGTAGACAAAGTAGTTGATAGCGGCTGTACTGATGCCCTGCTGTTTAACCACCGTCTCGTTACCCCCCATCGCATAGATGTAGGTCCCCAGTCGGGTTTTACTCATCAAGAGGGAGGTGACGATGACGAAGAAGAACATGATGTAATTACTCACCGGCATCCCCAGTATAGTACCGTTACCCATAAAGACGTAGGCTGCCGGGAAGGCACCAATCGATTTACCGGCATTTAAAAGGAGGGCTAACCCCCCACCAACGTTGCCCACTACCAGTGTTGTAATAAAGGCCGGAATACCAAGTTTCTCAACCATCAGGCCGTTAAAGAGGCCCATAGCCGTACCCACCGCTAGCCCTACAAGCATCGCCAGTAAAATAGGCCACCCTTTTAAAAGCAGCAGCCCGTTGACCATGGCACAGAAACTCAGTACCCCGGTCACAGAGAGGTCAATCCCTTTTATGATAATCACCAGCGTCAT
This sequence comes from Sphaerochaetaceae bacterium, assembly GCA_041676265.1. Classification (GTDB taxonomy): domain Bacteria; phylum Spirochaetota; class Spirochaetia; order Sphaerochaetales; family Sphaerochaetaceae; genus DUOJ01. The sequence goes on along the minus strand of JBAYSE010000044.1, from coordinate 7,193 downwards.
GGCGCAAGCTGTGATTGCAATGATTGAACTCTGCCGGATTATGTTCATTAGGTTCCGCATTGAGAGAAATCCGGGCACTAAGGAGCCCAGAATAAAAAAGAGAGCTACCACTGACGCAATAATAAGTAGACTTTTTTTGCTAATTTTAAGGCCTTTCATAGGCTTCTCACTCCAATTTTAGTGGGGGCCAAAGCCCCCACCTATGCTGAAAATTTCTTATAATGATGCAGCGGTAATACAAGTTGTTCCGCTATCAATATACTTGGGAACACCACTCATATCTTTCCCGTTAATAGAATCCATGAGCAATTCAATAGCTTTGGTTCCCATTACGTCGGGGAACTGTGCCATTGAGCCGTAAACTTCCCCATCTTTAATCATCTCTTTAACGTCGTCTGAGCCGTCAACTGAGAGGATTTTTACCGAATTTTTACCGGCGTTATCGAGGGCGGTCAGAATGCCGTTCAACATCACATCACTGGCGGTGAAGAGCCCTTGGATATCGCTGTTGGCCTGAAGCATATTCTCTGTTACCTGCATTGCTTTGTCGTTAGCCCAGTCACCCGGTTGTTCACCGACTACCCGAATAGCGCTACCGGCAATACCGGCTTTGAAACCATCAACACGTTGGTCCCCTGCGGAGCTCCCATTGGCGCCTCTAACGATTAGGACGTTCCCTTGGCCTCCTAAGACTTCAGCTAAAGTCTCCCCTGCTACCACACCGGCGTTGAAGTTATCGGTCCCAATGTAGCTGATATAAAGGTCTTCGTTACCGTCTTCAATGGTTTGGTCAACCAGGACAACCGGAATGTTGGCTTCTTTGGCCTTCTTCAGCACGGGGATAACAGCCTTGCTGTCCATAGGAGAGAGGACAATACCGGCTACCCCTTTGGCAATGAGGTCTTCAACTTGGCTGACTTGCGTAGAAACAGCTGTTTGTTGTCCAGCAGTTACGAGGGTAAACTTTGCACCAGCTTTTTTGGCTGCAGCTTCGACTGAATCGGCAATTGCCTTTTGGAAAGCATCATTGGTAATTGTCTTTAGACTAAAGGCAATCTCCGGTCCTTGCGATTCAGCTTTACCGGCGGCAAAAAGGCCAAAACTGACGACTAGAGTTAACAAGATTACGATGATTTTTTTCATCATCACTCCTCCTTCTGCCTGCTTTGCAGGCGATAGTTTTTTATCCACTTAAGTGGTTAGACTACTCCATTAACGTTAATGTAACGGAGTAGAGATACACTCTTTTGAGTGGAGCCCTAATTACTTAGGGCAAATCCACTACTTCGTAACCGAGATAGGTTGTAAAAGCTTCTTTGAGAATATTGGCAACTGAGCCGTAGGTCGTGGCAACATGGTGCCGGAAACCGCTGCGACCAATTTTCACCAGTTTCTCTTGGAGATTTTCAATTTTCGCAATACCACAGGTACCAAAGAACTCTTTTTCAATCTCTTCAGGGGTTATCTCCCCCTCTCCAAAATAGACCTGGAATTTGCCATCTTCGGTTTTGCTACTGGCATAGGTGAATACTCCCGGTTTTAGGCGACTTTCGACTGGTCCCCAGCCACACCCCGGACCGTAACTCTTGGCAAACATTTTGTGCTCCACCATTTTGCCTTTATCGGTGAGCATCTTTGAAGGCACTGGTCCACAGTGGAAAAGGATACACTTCTCTTCATCGTCTGCGGCATTGTTATTCCAGTCTAACAAAGTGGAAGGGGTGTCGCTGGCAAGGTTCAGAGCGTACATCATAATGGCATTGCACACATCTACTTCACAGGCCACCGGGATTCCCATATCCCCCAGCATCCCGGCTAGCGTACAGGGGGCACAGCCGTAGTAGACTTCCAGTTCATGCCAACAACGAATGGCAATCATATCTAGGTCCAAGAGTTTGATATACTCATCGATCACTACCCGCAATTTCCCCATTTTGACAAGGGCTTCGGTGGGGGCTTGTGAAGCATCGGTAAACTCTTTTATAGCTTTAACAGCTTCGAGAACTTTAGCATCGTCATCTTTAAGGAGTTCAATTTTCCCGAAAACTTCACTTAAATCGACAGTCTCTACGGTGATTCCATATTTCTGCAGGGCAATTTCATCGTAGCGGACAGTTTTAAAAGCACTGGTACGGGCTCCAATCGCCCCTACGGTACAGCGCCGCATCCCATTAACTACCCGGCAAATTCCACCGAAGTCTTGCAGTTGCTGGATAAAACGGGGATCAAGGGGGTGGATTACGTGGGGAACATCGACTGAAAAGGGGATACGGTACTGCAAAAACACATCCATAATAGACATTTTTCCACAGAAAGCATCACGCCGATTAGCAAAATCCATTTTGCCAACTTCATCAGGATAAGCTTGTATTAAAATCGGGACTCCCGCATCGCGGCAAGCAGTCGCTGCTCCGGTTTCATCACCAAAGTTAGGCAAACAGATGACAACTCCGTCAACTTTTTCTTTAACCAAGAAATCAGCAAAGATTTTCCCCTCTGCCATACTCTCAACCGCCCCATAGCGGGTTAAACTCTCATCCATTAAAATAGGGACAAAACCGGCCTGCTTTATAGCTTGGCTCATCTCTTCCCTAGCCTTAGCGGCAACTTCTCCTGGAAAGAAGCCCCTATTGCCAAACAGTACAGCCATCCTTAATTTTTCAGACATGTACATCTCTCCTTTTCTTATACGTAAATATTAAATTTTAAATTGTTACATTAACGATAATGAAACTATCGCACAGAGTTACTCAGCTGTCAAGAACAATTTTTCCAGTTTGTTTAGGTTGTTTAGCGTGTCAGTTCTTCTAAATATTTAACAACCCGCAAAGATTCCCCCACTCCGGTAGTTCCACGCATTGCAAAGACTACTGAGATAACCTCCATTATCTCTTCTTTCGTTGCTTCGGCGTCCAAAGCCCTAGTTAGTTGGGCAAGAACGCAGTTTTGGCAACTTGAGGTCAAAGCTATCGCCAATGCTATGAGGTACTTAATTTTCACATCTAAAGCTCCGGTGGTATAGATTTGGGCTAATGAATCTTCAATCACGCCGGCAAGGGTTGGGTTCAGTTTACACAGTTCGTCATACAGGTGAATTCTAGATTCGTTTAATTCGATTTGACTCTCCATTATTAACACCTCTTAAAAAACCAGCCAATTGAGACATTCCAAGAGGCTGGCAGAATTTTGAATCTTTTATTTATTCGCGAGATATTTTAGTGTTTTTTCCCAGAATTTATGGTTGTTTTCCCATTCTACAAACCCTTGACCCCAGTGGGGAGCAATGTCAGAAGCAAATGAGAGAGTACGCCCTTTTCCATAATTATTGACCACCATCATGGGATCTCCATTCCATTCTGCGATAACGTTATCTGGGTTTTTCGCTGTAAATCTATTGTATCCTAAAAATAGAAGAGGAGATTTGTCCCAATCCAAGCCTTTTATTAAAGGGTGATCTTTTTTTATTGGGTTGTAAGTTAACCCTTCGGGAACTTCGACACGGTCATCGTATGGCGAAGCATTAATCCCTAAGATTTCCTCCAATTTTGTACCATGATATTTTGCTTGACCCATCTGACCACCAAAAGACATCCAGCCACCTACGGCCATCAAACCGCCGCCGCCATTCACATACTGAGACAATAATTCCAACCTATTTTCGCCCATCGGTATTTTAAAGATATCTGGGTACATCAGAATGGTATCCGTTCCAACATCACTAATGATAATGACGTCGTATTGCTGCATCTCTTCAAGGGTGCTGGGAAAACGTTCTGAAACATAAGGCGTCGGTAAATATTCGGCCTTGAACCCATCAATACTATCCAAAACATCCATTACAAAATGGCGCTCATCAAACGCTTGCCCAGAAGTCCAAGAATTCATCCCTTTTACATAAGTGTGAGTGATTAAAGCATAGTCCCCTGCATACAAAATTTTTATCATTTTAACTCTCTCCTTTGCCTTGGTAGGCTCTCCAATAATTTGCACGTAAGCTATACATGCACGACCTAAAAATTATATTTTTTAGCAACTATCCAATTGCCTAATCGCGTCTTTTAAGGGTGGTATTTGTCATTACGGCTAAAATTAGGATTAAACCTTTAACGATCTGTCCCCAATACGTTGAAACACCCAATAGATTAAATAGATTGTTGATAATCCCCAATAAAGCCGCACCGTATAAAGTATTCATTACCCGCCCCGAGCCACCATCTAATGAAGCGCCTCCCAGGACTACCGCTGTCACACAATCGAACTCAATACCGTTGCCATACATAGCGGTCACAGTGTTCATCCTTGAAGTATCAATAACGGCACCGACACTGGCCATCATCCCTGCAATCATATAGACGTACAGGATTACGCGACGCACGGCGATCCCAGCAACTTTACTAGCCTCTTCATTGTTCCCAATTGCATAAACTTCACGCGCAAAGCGGGTGTTATTTAGAACAATTGACCAGAATAAATAAAAGACAAATAGAATAATAATTGGGAATGGGATACCTAACAAAAAGCCACGACCCAGAAATAGGAATGCTTTATTCCCCAATTCTGTTATATTACTACCTCCTGTTCTTAGTAATACCAACCCCCGTCCAATTGTCATTACCGCCAGAGTAACAATGAAGGGAGGAATTGTAAAATTCATGATGAGTATACCATTAACCATCCCTATTAGCATGCCAAACAAAATCGCCACCGGAAATATTATCCAAAAAGAGGTCCCTGCTTTTACTGCCGTAGCTGTATAAACGGCGACTAAGGCCATTACACTACCCACAGAAAGATCAATTCCTCCAGTTATAATTACTAGAGTCGAACCAATAGATATTAACGACAAAACAGAAATTTGCCTCAAAATATTAAGGATGTTGTCTTTAACCATGAAATGAGGGACGAAAAAACTGGCAAAGCATAAAATAAACAGTAGCGGAATTAAAATCTGACTGTTGCGGAACAAACGGAAGAGACAGCTTTCTTTCCAATTTAGCAACGAGTATTTCATTCTCTGTTTTTTTTGTGTATTCCCTTTCTGCATATCTCTACTTCCTTTGACTATGAACTAACGCCGCAAATAAAATCACACACCCTTGAACGACATATTGCCAATAAGTCACAACATTCAAATAGTTCATCCCGTTTATAAGGAGCCCAAGAGTCACCACACCCAAAAAAGTATTGATAATACTACCCCGTCCTCCTGAAAGGCTCGCTCCTCCCAGGACGACGGCTGCAATACAGTCAAGTTCGATATTTATCAAGGCTGTCGGCTGCCCAACTCCAAGTCGGGCGTAGAGTAAAATCCCGGCAACGAAGGCAACCATTGAAGCGAAAATAAAGACCAAGATTCGCACCTTTTTAACAGGGATTCCAGCATGTTCACAAATTTCACTATCGCCTCCGATTGCATAAACGTAACGCCCAAATTTTGTTTTAGTGAGTAATACATAGCCAATAAAATACATGATAAGAACAACCCAAATCATATTTGGAATTCCTAAAAAGGAGGCCCTGTTGAGGAATCTGATTAATACTCCTCGCCCGGCGTCAATGGTAAATCCGCCCGTATAAACCATCATCCCACCGCGTATCATCGAGGCTAGAGCTAAAGTAGTAATAATGGGAGGCACATTACCTAATGCCACAGCTGAACCTGAAAAGAGGCCAATTAGCAGAGCCAAAACAACCAAGGCCAGTATTAAAATAGGCCAAGTAATCCCACCATTCAGTAGCGCAGTAGCAATTATTACACTCGATAGAGTTGCAATGGCACCATTCGAAATATCTATACCGCCGGAAATAATCACGAATAGTGTCCCTAGGGAGAGAATAGCGGTGATTGTTGTCCTCTTCAGAATATTGATAAAATTGCACCAAGTAAGAAATCCTTGGGCGAAAATAGAAAAGAAAATTATTAATGCCCCAAGAACAAAATATAAGCTATATGTTTTAACAAAACTTATGGTATTAAATTTTCCCTGTATCTTCATTTTCAACCCCTACCAACGCATTCATTATCTTTTGGTGATTGTTCTCTGTATTTTTAAACATCCCCGCAATTTGTCCTTCATACATAACCATTATTTTATCAGAAATTCCAAATATTTCAGGCAAATCGGACGAAACCATCACTACAGCAATATTTTCAGCAGTCAACTTAGAGATTATCGAATAGATTTCATGCTTTGCTTTTACATCAATTCCCCGTGTTGGTTCATCTAGCAGAATAATTTTGGGATTTGTCACCAAAGATTTCGCAATTACTACTTTTTGTTGATTCCCTCCACTGAGGAATTTCACTTTAGCCTCGATCGATTCACTCTTTACTGTGAATTTATCGACTGACTCGAGGGCGATAGCTTTTTCCCTTTTGCGGTTAATAAATTGGTACCTGGCAAGATTGCGGAGAATTGGTAGACTAACATTTTCATTCACCGACATCTCTAAGACTAACCCAAAATTCCGTCTATCTTCCGGTACGTAACCGATTCCTAGACGCATAGCATCTTGAGGTGTTTTTATAACCTCCCTTTGCCCCTCCACATAGATTTCTCCAGCGTCCCGTTTTAGCAAGCCCATTATAGCTTGCAATACTTCAGTTCTACCCGAACCCAACAGACCGGCAATTCCTAAAACTTCCCCTTTGTAGACAGGAAATGTAATTTCACTAAAACGTTCACCTGCTGAAAAAGCTTCTATTTGCATTATCGGCTCTACTGTTATCTCTTCATCTTTATCACTGGGCTTAGTCTCTCTGTGTACATAAAAATTGTTAATTTCACGCCCGACCATTTGTCGCACAATCGCCTTTTCATCAAATTTAGTTTTATTACAATCTATTGTGCTAATATTCCGCCCATCCCTGAGGATAGTAATTCTATCGGAAATTCTCCTAATCTCGTTCAACCGGTGAGAAATAAAGATAAAGCTAATTCCTAAATCGCTCTTAAGTTTACGTATTATTGAGAACAAAGTATCGGTCTCTTTCTCACTTAAGGAGGACGTCGGTTCATCCATAATTATAATTTTCCCACTAAAAGAAAGCGATTTCGCTATTTCGACCATTTGTTTATCAGATATTTTCAGTTTTTCTACCGGAGTTTTTGGATTTAAATCTATCCCCAACATAGATAATGTTGCTCTAGTTTGCTCTATTTGATGGGTATCTTTTAAAAATCCACGAGAAG
>JBAYSE010000043.1:0-12551 GCA_041676265.1 Sphaerochaetaceae bacterium | reverse complement strand
GCTTTAAATTACCTCATCCTAACACACTTCTCCACTCAAATGCAAAATGTTTAAATCACAGTGCGATGCGAACCATATTCCACGACAAAGGAGGAGCCTGCAGGTCCTTGAGTTTGCCATCAGCCGGTGTAATGGTTTTGGGTGCTACCTCGTCTGGCTTCTCCTTCGTGTTCACCGCCTTCAAATTAACGTGGTCGAGAACAACGTGTTCGATTACCTGCGGATTGCCTTCAAAACCGCTAAGGTTGAGATCTAATTCCAGTGGTTCATCAGGATTTCTATTGACGACGAAGAGTACTAGCTCGTTAGTTTCAGGGTGGTGTACTATAATCGTGTCGGCGTAGGGAACTGCTCCGTACGTTTTGTTCTCATAGGTTGGTACTTCCGCACGGACGTCGAGCACCACTCCCCGGCCATACTTGGATGCGTAGTAGAACGGCCAGTAGATGGTCTGTCGCCATGCCGGTCCGCCCGTTTCCGTCATAATCGGAGCGATGGTATTCACCAGTTGGGCAAGGCAGGCGATTTTAACGCGATCGGCACGTCTTAGTAGCGAGTTGAGCAGACACCCGACGACGAGGGCATCCTCAAAAGTGTAGACATCCTCTAGGAGGCTCGGTCCGACAATCCAAGAGGGTTGCTCCCGATCCTTTTCTGTGGAGTGATACCAGACGTTCCACTCATCAAAGCAGAGGTACATTGTCTTCTTCGAGCGTTTCTTCGCCTTGACATAGTCACAGACGTTGACGACGGTCTCTATGAACTCATCCATGCTGATCGATGCGGCGAGAAAAGTCATCAAGTCGTCATCATCGTTACGAAAGTACATGTGCAACGAGATGTAATCGGCAACCTCGTAGGTGTGTTCAAGGACGGTCTCCTCCCATTGAGGAAAGGTCGGCATGTGGCTGTTTGAACTGCCACAGGCAATCAACTCAAGGGATGGATTCAAGAGCTTTAGCGCCTTGCCCGCTTCGGCTGCGAGTTTGCCATACTCCTCGGCACTCTTATGGCCGACCTGCCAAGGACCGTCCATCTCGTTACCTAAGCCCCACATCGTAATATTGAATGGCTCTTCAGCTCCGTGGCTCTTTCTCAGTTCACTGAGGGTTGAACCGCCCGGATAATTGCAGTACTCGGCAAGTTCGCGTGCTTCGGCCAAACCTCGAGTTCCGAGGTTGACTACCATCATCGCTTCGCTGTTGACCTTCTTTGTCCAATCCATGAATTCATGGAGACCAAATTGGTTAGGATCGAGGGCACGCCAAGCGAGATCAAGGCGGGTGGGGCGCTGCTCTTTTGGTCCTACCGAATCCTCCCAATTGAAGTTGGAGACGTAGTTTCCTCCGGGGAACCGGATGACCGGGATATTGAGTTCTCGCACTAAATCTATGACATCGGAACGAAAGCCCTGTTCATCGGCTGTGGGATGATCGACTTCATAGACCCCTCCATAAACGGCTCGACCGAGCTGCTCGACGAATGAACCGAAAATTCGCTTATCGACCGGCCCGACTACAAACTGTTTTTTAGCATAAATGGTACACTTCACAAAACTACTCCTTTATATTTTAACCCTTGACTCCGCCAGAAGTTAACCCAGCGATGAAGAATCGTTGGAAGAAGATAAACACGATGATAATTGGCAGTGTTGCAGCCAATGCCCCCATAATGAGCAAGTCATAATTACTCCCGTAGGGGGTCAAGAGAGTGTTCAAGCCGATGGGAAGGGTGAACTTATGGCCGCTACGGAGCACGATAAGCGGCCAAAGAAAATTGTTCCAACTCTGCATCGACATGAAGATTGCCATTGCCGAGAACGCCGGCGGCATAATGGGGACAATGATGCGGAAGAAGATTCCATACTCACTCAATCCATCGACCCGCCCGGCATCGATTAAATCCCTCGGCAGTCCGCTGATGTACTGTTTGAAGAAGAAAATTGCGAACGGTGAGACAACCATCGGTAAGAAAACACCAACGAATCGGTCTATCAGCTTAATTGTAATCATCAGCCTATAGAGGGGCAGGATGAGAATTTGTATCGGGACGAGCATGAGGAAGATAACTAAGGTGGTAATAGCTTTCCTGCCCTTGAATTCATAGACCGAGAGTCCGTAGGCGACGAAGGAACTGAGAAAGAGGGCGAGTAATGTCTGTGCCACCATGATTACCAAGCTGTTAGAGAACCAAGTGAAGTAGATTCCATCGCGGATAGTGTACAGTCCGGCGAATGTTCTCACATCCAAACCCTTGGGTACGAGGGTTTGCATTGTTATTCCGTAGCGAAGCAAATCCCGTCCCGGTCTGAATGAGGCGAGCAACAGCGAGTATAGGGGAACCATATAGATGAGACATAGCCCCCCTAAGAGCAAGTGCTTGGCGAGACCCTTCATTAGTTTTGTCCGTTTTCTATCTATCATCGTTTTCCCTCATCTTTAAAAAATCCGAAGATTTTCAAGAACGAAATACTTAAGAAAAAGACGATTATTAGCAGTACAATGCCGATAGTGGATGCCATCCCCATCTCCCCTTCTTGGAACCCCTTGTTGTAGAGGTGTCCTACAATCGTCAATCCGACATTATTGGGGGAGGGTTTACCGGCCCACAGGATGAAACTCTCCTCAAACATAGCAAATCCACCGAAAATGCTAATCGTCGTGACGAAGATTGTCGTCGGTTTGAGTAACGGAATTGTGACCCGCCAAAGCTTCTGCAACGTGGAAGCTCCATCGATATCTGCCGCTTCGTAGAGCTCGTCAGGGATATTTTGTAGTCCTGAGAGGAAATAGATAATATTGACTCCGACCCAGCGCCAAAGGGCGAGAATAAGCAGAAGAATCATCGCTTGGTGGGGACCGGCCAGTAACCATTGGCGTGGTTGTACTCCCAAGACACCGACGACGGTGTTGACAACACTCCGGGAACTGGAAGCGAAGAGCAAGCGCATGACGGTACCGGCAACCACTATCGATACGAGACTGGGGATGTAGAGGATTGACCGATAAAGGGTGTTGTAGTGCCGCTTCCCCGTGTTGAGAAGTACGGCTAGTAACAGGGGAATGGGAATCAACAGCGCAATCGTGTAGACGGTGTAGCGCAGACTGTTCTTTACAGCAACCTTGAACTCAGGGTTGTTTAGCTTTTGATAATTCTTCATTCCTATGAACTCCACTTGCCCGGGATAGACTTGCTGGAAGCTCATGATTAGGGTGTTGATAATCGGGTAGAGGTAGAAAATGAGGAACGACAGAATGAAGGGTAGAATAAAAACATAAGGGGCGATTTTAAACGCATTGAGTTTTGATTTTGTTAGCATTAGATCCTCTTAGTAGTACTGGATACGCCTTTCGGCGTATCCAGTGAACAGATTACCGTGTCAGCTCGGTAGCTTCTCTCAAGGCTTCGGCAGGGGTCCGGTTCTGCTGTTGCAGAGCTTGAATCATTACCGTGGACTTCAGTCGATCGATGACCGCAGGAAGCTTTTCGTTAATGTTGACTCCGAGAATCTCATCCTTGATTTCCAGTAACATACCGAAGATATCGTCATTGACGAAGTACTCAGTATACTTGTTGGCCTGTTTCATCACCGGATCATCCCAGACATCCCAGCGGGGAGGGTCAAAGCCAAGATCGGTCCAAATCAGGTGGTTGCCTTCAACCGAGCCTTTGGCAAAGATTAGAAAATCCTTTGCGAGCTGCTGATCGCGTGCTTGGAGGGTAACAGAGGTTCCCGTACCACCCATGCCCGCCGACCGTGCGCCACCTGGGGTGAAACTGGGCATCGGAAGGATGAGGATTTTACCCTTCAAGTCGGGCATGTAGTCGGTGAATCTGCCCATATACCACATCGGCATCCAGATTGAAGCAGCTCCCCCGTCGTTCATGAAGCCATAGTACTCCTCTGAGTGGTGGAAGCCACCGGGGGTAGGAATCGCTACACCGCTGTTAAGCATATCTTTAAGGAACTGGAGGGTTCTCACATTGGTGGGGTTATCCAGAACAACGTTTCCGTTCTTGTCGAGGAAGTCCGACCCCTGTTGGGCGATTAACGGCCAGAATGACCAGTGTTCGGTCACTTCTAAGGTAGTCATCGGGATACCGGTACGGGCGAGAACCCGTTTGCCTGCCGCCATGTAATCATCCCACGTCTTAATCGAGTAGGGATCGACACCTGCCGCTTTAAGGATTTCAACGTTATAGTAGATAACTGCAGCTCCCACGTGGAAAGGCAGACCGTAGTTTTTGCCGTCCTTACTGTAGATATCAAGTCGTGAGGTCACAAATTTATCCCGAATCGGATCAATCACATCGTTGAGCGGTGCGAGCTGGATGTTTCCTTTGAGGAAATTGGGGTACTTTGCAATCTCAATATCTACGATGTCCGGTGCTCCGGTTCCAGCTTGAAGGGAGACAAGGAGTTTGGTATGCATGTCCTCATAGGGTAAAACTTCTCCAACAAACCTAATCTGACGGTTAGGATTCGCTTTGTTCCAGAGCGTTGCCATTTTCTCATAGAATGGAAGGTGGATGTCTTGGAAGGTCCAAAAAGTCAGTTCCGTACCGACTGCGGGCGCTGCCTTTTCGCCAGCTCCTGCTGCAAAGATGAGAGTCCCAATACTGGCTAACAGTACTGCAATGAGCATGAATCGTTTCATTTTTCTCTCCTTTTTTGGACAATTTTATTGTCCTTCTCGTGTGATAATTTCCTTTTAGTACAATAATATTGTTTCTTTCACATCTTCAGTATAGGACAGTTTTTTTTATTGTCAATTAAAAAAATAGCAAATTTTTCAGCGACCTTGATTGCGCGTTTTAGAGAGGATTATTGGCAGTTTTGCAACATGTATTACAGGAATATTGTTATATATGGATGACGCTCGAGGTTAAAGAAATATTAGCAGAGATAGATATGGTCTCTCTGCTTATTTTTATGGGATAACTCTATTTTTTATCATTCTCATGGGTGGTCTTATTTTGTTGGAGTGTCAGCTTCAACCTAGAGCCAAGCTCTGCTCGCTGTCGTAATAATTCTGGAATAGTGTCCATTGCCATCCTCTTTTTAGGGAACTTACTATAAAAGAAATAAAAAGAAAGTTCCCTAAATGTCAAGAAAGATTCCCAGACTTTACAGTAGAACTGTCTAATCTCTAATCTGTCAAGATATGAACATATTATAGTCAACTATTGGTAAATTGGACATGTGAGGGAGAACGGGTGGGGCTATGAATTCAAGGTCGCGTTGGAAAAAAAGAAACCGAAGAGTTGGCTGAAAAGCGTCAGTGCATTCGCCAATTCAATAGGAGGAATGCTCCTATTCGGGGTGTCCGATGACAAACAGGTTGTCGGGCTTGATTCTGCGCAGGGTGATGCTGAAATCATAAGTCGGCTTATCAAGGATAGAATTACTCCATTGCCCCAGATTGAGTTGAAGGCGATCAAGGAGAATGAAAGGGATATTTTGAGCTTGAAGATTCTGCCAGGTCGTTCGACTCCGTATTATTACAAAGCTGACGGAGTCACGGAGGCGTACATCAGGGTAGGGAACGAGAGTATGCCCGCTCCTGACCATGTTCTGAATGAATTGATTCTCAAAGGTACGAACCGCTCATTTGATGCGATGATTACCGATGCAAGAAAGACGGATTATAGCTTTACATTGCTTGAGGCGACCTACCTTGAGAAAGCCGGGATTCATTTTGAAGATTCCGATTACATCTCTTTTGGACTGGGTGACAGACAGGGCTTCTTGACCAACGCCGGCAAACTGATGGCCGACCAGTACATTGTCCGTAACTCCCGGATATTCTGTACGCGATGGAATGGACTAGACAAAGATTCTATCTTTGATGATGCTCTGGATGATAAGGAGTATGAAGGCAATTTGATCAGTCTGCTTTGAAATTCATGGAACGTCGTGGCAGCGGGTTGTCAAAGATCTTGAACGAGACAGCGAAACTCCCTGGTTATACGGACAGGATGAAACCTGAGTTTTTCTCGACTCCATCGGACTTCCGTGTAGTGTTGAAGAATGTAAACTATCTGTCTGAAACTTATAAAGTGCAAGACACCATGCAAGATACCATGCAAGATACCATGCAAGACATTCGCATGAACCAACTCGTACAGTTTTGCATAACTGCTCGCTCTCGGGATGAAATGCAGTCCCATATTGGGATTAAAAATCGTGATTATTTTCGAACGGCATATCTCAAACCCTTGCTTGATTCTGGGAAATTGCGCATGACCATACCGGACAAACCGAAAAGCCGCAATCGGAGATATGTGGCGGCCGGAAAGTCATAGATAGTCCATCAAAAGAGTTCCAGAAGCCTGCCAGGAAACAGGAGTGTAGACTAGAAGATCACCCGTCCCCTGAGAGGGGTATTACGAGGTTCTTCAGCTGTGAGGTGATACCATGATTATCAACACGAAACAGATTGTGACAATGGCCAAAGCCAATCAGCCTTTCTCTAAGGCAACAAAATTGCCTGGTCCTGGAATGTGGTAACCCTACCTGTAGAGCTAAGAGTAGCCTGTAAACGGATCCCACCTTTTTCCTGCTCGGCATAAATGGTAACTAACTCTTTTGCAGCATTCACTACAGCGCCGATGTACTGACTCCGGCAGTCTTGGCCGAGGCATTGATCGTAAGATCGGAAGTCTTTGACATACCCTCTCCTTGTTAAGAGGGATGTTGTAAGGTCTATTATTGGAGGATGGTCGCCAAAATCACGAGAACTACAATTCCCCACACTGGCATTGTTGTAAAAAAGATAACCCACTTGATGACTTGTCGTTCTGATTTTTTATCAAGCCCACTGTTCAGAAACCACATTCTATCCACCTCCTAAACTCAGATTACCATCAACATCCTCCCCCATCAATACAAACCTACAGTATCCCAATCGGCATCACTTTCACACCCTCCACCTTTGTTGAAAACATAAGTGAGGTACCTAAGGGGATCAAGGTCCATCTTTTTGTAACTCTCAACCAAGGAGTAATACAAAAGAGAAAATTCTCTCTTGCTAGGGTAAACGGTCTTTTATTGTTTTCTACAAGCTGGTTAATCGATAGTTTACCAACAGCCAACCTGACTTGTCCTGAACTCTCACTAATGCTTATATCACCAACCACGGAAGACTTTTGTGCATTAATTCTTTCCCGCTGGGTTTTCCACTTTATGCAACGCTACAAATATTCATAGGAACATCCTCTCTCTTGAGAGTATTTTTTAATAGTTGCTCTCGCTTCTCTTTCTCTTCAAAGGATAAATTATTAACCCTGCCCATGAGCAACTCCTCAAACACTAAAGATGGTACTGGCTTCACACATATTAATGGAATTAGAAATTGGGGATGAGATTACATTTACTTCGTACCTATTCCGAGGGGATGAAAAAGAGGGCTATCTCCTCATGTAACTCTTCAAAGCAGGTAGCCACCATTGCCCAGAACAAGACTCGAACTTGCACAGTGTTGCCACCACTAGGACCTGAACCTAGCGCGTCTACCAATTCCGCCATCTGGGCTGACAGCGAGACTATAACAAGGAGTGTTTCACTTTGTCAACTTATTGCCGAGTGGGTTTTTTCTAAGTAACTTGGTAATATATTAGTCTTTAGTGAGGTGATAATATGCAAGTGACATTTGGAGGCAATCCAGTTGACTTAGAGGGCCAGGAAATCCTCTTAGGTGACAAGCTAGAAAATTTTACAGCTGTTAAGAATGATTTAAGCCCGTTTAGCCTAGATGAGGTTAAAGGGAGAAAGTTGATTCTGGCTGTCCCTTCGCTAGATACCTCTGTTTGTGATGCTGAGGTGCGTCGTTTTAACCAGGAGGCGACCAAAATTGGGGATGTTAGTGTTATCGTTGTCTCCATGGACCTCCCCTTCGCCCAAGCACGCTGGTGTGGTGCTGCCGGAGTCGATAAAGTCTTAACAGTCAGCGACTTTAGAGACAAAGATTTCAGTCAAAAAAGTGGCACTTACCTCTCAGGTATTGGTCTCTTGGCTAGAGCTGTATTCCTTTTAGATGAAGAGAATAGGGTAACTTACGTAGAATACGTAGACGAGGTGACCGCCCACCCCGATTACGAAGCAGCCCTCAAAGCTGCGCGATCATAGGTTATACTTCTTAAGCTTTTCCCGGAGTCTCTGCCAAGGGGCTCCGGGATTCTTTTTGGAAACTTGAAAAAGGTTGCAAATACTCCTACAGTATACCCATGAGTATACGCGTGTTGTTCTTAGGTGAAATTGTTGCCAACAGTGGCCTCCATGCCCTCAAAGAGGGGTTAAAAACCCTGAAAGAGCAGGAGGGCATCGACTTTGTAGTCGCTAACGGAGAGGGGGCTACCGGAGGCTTCGGTATCGGAAAAAACCACGCCCTAAAAATCTTGAAAATGGGGGTGGATTTAATTACCACCGGAGAAAAAACCTTTTACAAAAAAGATATGGTAACCCATATAAAGGCCAACCCTAAAATTTTAAGACCGGCAAACTTCCCCAAGGGAACCCCTGGCAGAGGTTATGCCACCTATACAATAAATGGTTGGCCGGTAGCCTTCATAAATCTTCTGGGAAATTCCGGCTTCAATCGAATCCACTTAGCTAACCCCTTCTTGGCAGTCAACTCCCTGATTGAGAGAATTAAGGAGGAGACCCCCCTCATATTCGTCCAGTTCCACGCCACGACAACGGCTGAAAAACAGACTATGGCGCACTATTTAGCCACGCAAGTCAGTGCAGTTATCGGGACGCACAGCAAAGTACAAACTGCCGATATGCGCATCCTCAAAGAATGGACCGCCGCTATTACCGATACCGGCCGCTGTGGGAGCTGTCAAAGTGTGGGAGGATTTACCCCCGACGTGGAGATAGAACGCTTTATTACCCAAATTCCTACCAGAAGTCGCCACTCATGGGAGAGACTTGAACTGCAAGGTGTTATTGTAGAAGTTAACGAAAAAGGTCGCGCGACTGAGATTGCCCTCGTAAAGCAACCGGTTGCCGCCCCTGAAGAGGAGATTCAAAATGTACGAACAGGCTTCGGTCATTAAAATAGAGAAAGATGGAATGGTCACTGTCGCATGTGGCAGCAGTGCCTGCGCCAGCTGTAAAGCCGGTGCTTTTTGCCGGACAAAAGATCGCGAATTTAATGCCTATAATAAAACCGGGAAAGCTCTAAAAAGTGGCGATATCGTAGAGCTCTTCCTGCCACCGGGGAAAACAATTTTTGCCGGCTTTATTGCACTACTCTTACCGGTGCTCCTCTTCCCTTTAGGCTATTATATTGCGCCGCTCCTGGGTTTGAACGTCTCTGAAGGGATTCAAATCCTGTTTGGTATTATAGGCATTGCCGTTGGATTTTTAATTGGCAGACTCTTTTCCAAAGTGAAAGGGAAAGAGTACATCCCCACGGTAACCCGGGTTATTCAAGGAGAGATTGAGGAGTATGAGTAGACTCGGCAAAGTGCTGTTGCCCATCCTATTGCTCCTCGTGGCATGCTCTTTCTCTTCTGAGGAGATCCTTGACTCTTCGCGTCCCGCCGAACATCCCGACATGGAGTTAATTAAGAGTCGCTACCTCTTCTCACAAGGGGAGATTCTACCACTGGTAATCGTTGCCGATAAAATCGAGATCTACAAAGATTACGATAAAGCCTACATCACCAATGGTTCCTTCCAACAGTACGACAGTGACGGCTCGCTCCTCTTCAGTGGCTACTTTGAAATGGCCGAGATAGAGACCGCCACCAACGACTTGGAAATGGAAGGAAAAGTTAAAGTGACCAACCACAGAGACAATTTCACCATCGAAGGGGAGAATCTCCACTGGAACAACAGTGAAAAAATAGTCAGTGGTGATGAAGAAACATTAGTGACCCTAATTAAAGATGAACATGATATACTTGAGGGGCTCGGTTTTACAGGCGACTTAGAGACTTCAACTTTTGAATTCTTGAAAATGGAAAGGGGGCATCTACACTATGATTAAACGACTAAAAGTGGTGCTGTTGTGGGCACTTTTAACCCCTCTCATTTTCGGTGCTGAGCCCATTGCCTTTAAGGGGGGCTATACACGTGCGGTGATGAAGGAGGGACGTGAGACTATCCTCCTTTCTCAAGGGGCCTCGGTCTCCTCAGGGAGTATCCACTTTGAGGGACAAACTATTGAGCTCATTGGCCCCGATGCCCGTTATTTAGTAGGCAACGGCGCAGTCAAAATAAGTGACACCGAAAACAACATCACCATAAACTCAACCGGTATAAGTTATGACCGTGAAAGTGAGCAACTCTTAGTCGATGGCTGGGTGGAGGTACAAGACCTCAACCATGAAATTATTGCGACCGGTGCCTACCTCTCCTATAATCGTGGCGAAGGGGTATTAATAATCCAAATTGCCGCCAAACTCCTGCATCATACCGACTCGGGACCTATGGTCTGTCGAGCCGACACAATCGAGTTTCACCGTGAAACTAAAAAACTCTTTCTAATTGGCAACTCAGTTGTTGAGTGGAAAGGCGACATCTACCAAGGCTCGGCGACCACTGTCGATTTAGAGAGTGAAGAGATTGAGATGGAGGGGAGCGTCAAAGGAACTGTGCATGGCTAAAGCAAGGCTTCGCGTGGAACACCTAAAAAAACGCTATGGACGCAAGACCGTCGTCAAAGATGTCTCCTTAGAGATGGAGTCGGGTCAAATTATTGGCCTTTTGGGTCCCAACGGGGCCGGTAAAACCACTATGTTCTACATGATAGTCGGTTTTATTAAAGCCGACGGCGGGAGAATCTTACTAAACGACCAAAATGTGACCACCCTGCCGATGTACAGTCGCTCCCGTTTAGGGCTCTCTTACCTACCGCAAGAGCCCTCTATCTTTCGTAAACTTTCAGTTGAAGATAACCTCAACCTGGTAGTGGAGACCCGCGGAGACCTCACGAGAAAGGCCAAAAAAGAGACTGTGGAGGCGCTACTCGCCGAGTTTGGTCTACAAGATGTGCGTAAACAGATGGGTTATACTCTGAGTGGTGGCGAGCGGAGGAGGACCGAAATTGCCCGGGCTTTGGCTAGCGACCCCCTCTTCTTACTCCTGGATGAACCTTTTGCCGGTATCGACCCTAAAGCTGTCTTTGAAATTAAAAGGTTGGTAAAATCGCTTGCTGAAAAGGGCATTGGCGTTTTGATTACCGACCATAATGTCCGCGACACCCTCGCAATAACTCACCAATCGCATATTATCAACGCGGGAGAAATTTTGGCTAGCGGTAAGCGTAGTGATCTTCTGGAGAACGAAGAAGCGCGCCGAATCTATTTTGGCGACGACTTTAGTAGTGAAGGTGAAGCATAATGAACCCGACACTGGGCCTGCAACAAGCTTTAAAACAGCAGCTGACCCTCTCCCCTCAACTAATTCAAACCTTTGAAATCTTGGCTATGAACAACATAGAGCTTCAGCAGAAGATCAAAGCTGAAGTTGAGCAAAATCCTGCCCTGGAAATCCCCAGTGAAAGAACTTTTTCGATTGAGCGACTCAGCGACAGAGAGGGACGTAAAACAGTCGAGGATGACTACAGCGATTCTACCCCTTATGTTCCCAGCTACCGTGCTACCATAAGGGAATCGACCTATTTCGACCAAGAGGCTGCCGATCGTAATCAACAATTTTTAGAGGGTGTTCTCACCAAAGGGGAGACCCTTCAAGAGCACCTCATGCGGCAATTAGGGTGGCTCCGCCTCTCTGCTAAAGAGCGTGAAGTGGGCACCCTTTTAATCAGCAACCTCGATAAACACGGTTTTCACCGTAATCCTCCGACTGAGATCATTAAGGAGGGCGAAGAAGAACTCTTAGAGAGAGTTTTGCCGCTTATTCAAAATATGGATCCCACCGGAGTTGCCACTGAAGATTACCGAGAGTCTTTAGTCGTTCAGGCTAAAGCCGATCAATTGGGACAAGAGGACTTAGACCTTTTTATACGCATGGTCTATGACTACTTAGAACAGCTCAGATTAAAAAAAATAGGGGAAGTCGCCAAAGAACTCTGTGTAAAAGAGGAGCAGGTTGAACTCCTTTATAGCTATCTAAAAACCCTCAACCCCTATCCAGGGCTCCTCTATTCAGACCGCGAAACTCAATACGTCATCCCCGATTTGTTTATTAGGCGGATAGGGGGAGAACTACAGCTCCGCCTTAATAGGGAAAACATCCCCACCCTCTCCATCGATTCCCATTTTTCAACTTTGGAAGGGGACCCACGTGACAAAGAGTACAAAAAAACCTCTTCTTACATTAACCGTCAGATCAGGGAAGCTAAACAGTTAATCACCCAAATAGAGCTGCGCTTTTCAACCATTGAGAAATTGGGTCTCGAACTTTTTGCCGCTCAAAGTGAATTCTTCTTAAAAGGCCCCCGCTATTTAAAACCCCTCACCTACCGTGATATTGCCGAAAAACTCTCCCTCCATGAAACTACGATTAGTCGGGCAGTCCAAGGCAAATATGTCGATACCGACTGGGGGATTATTCCCCTGAAAGAACTTTTCAGCTC
>JBAYSE010000042.1:0-12618 GCA_041676265.1 Sphaerochaetaceae bacterium | reverse complement strand
TGCAGTTTCGTCTTTGTAAAATTAGCTATCTAGACCTTATAATCTACTCATTACTGTTTTGGTCAAACCGGTAATGGTTCAAGTAGTAGTAGATATCTCTTTTATTTCATCCCCTTTTTTAAGGGGATGCTTAATGTTACTACCTCCTGTGATAACCTACACCTCTAAATTTCACTTGCCCCACCCCCATTGGGGTTGTTACACTAGGGGTATGGCTAACTGTCATTTTTGTAAAACAGAAATCCCCTCGGGAACCGTTATTGGGTATGCCAGTGTCTGCTCTGCATGTGCACGCCCCCTAAAGATTTGCTTGAATTGTCGCTTCTGGGACCCGGGGGCTTACCACGAGTGTCGTGAGGGGATTGATGAACCGGTAATTTACAAAGATGTCGCTAATTTTTGTGACTTCTTTGTCTTAAAAGAAGAGTCCCACTCTGCACAACAAGAGGCTCGCACACTATTTGACTCACTCTTTAACGATGAGTCATAACTTGAGGTGACTATGATTAATATTGGTGAAACTATTGCCAACATCGTCCTAAAAGATGATACAAATAAAGATTTCAACTTTGAGGCCCTTAAAGGAAAATACATTGTCCTCTACGCCTACCCTAAGAACAACACCCCCGGGTGTACTGCTGAAGCGTGCTCTTTTAGAGACTACAGCTCTGCCATAAATCGTCAAGGAGGGGTGATTATCGGGGTAAGTCGAGACTCTGTGCAATCACACCAGAAGTTTAAGGCGAAATACCATCTCCATTTTACCCTCCTCAGTGACCCTGATCACAAACTCCTAGAAGCTTTAGGAGCCTGGGGGGAGAAAAAGAGTTTTGGGAAAACCACTGTTGGGATAATCCGCTCCACATACATCTTTGACAAAGAGGGCAAACTTATCAAAAAATGGCCTAAGGTTACCCCCCAAAGTCACGGAGAAGAGATTGCTGCTTTCCTGGCTGAGGTTGAGCAGGCATGAAGCGTTTTTTTACTTTGCTCATCATTGCCCTAGTAGTTTTAGGACTCTCTTCCTGTATGACCTACCGTTATGAGAGAGCTAAAGCCCTCATTCGGGAAACAGAGAAAAGCTCATTTGTGGCTACAAAACTGGCCTCAATAGAGTACCCCCTAGAACTTAAAGAGACCCCTTTAGTAAAATTTGAAGCCCTCTTTGTCCCTTTGCCACAAGAGCCTTCTGAGGCCTTACTCGATGAACTATTGACCAATTTAGAGAATACTTCCTCTGAAATAGTGGCCATTATTGGTCATGAAGCGCACTTAGATTACATCGCCTCCAGGCTCAACAAACCAAGTTACCGTCTCGCTAAACGCAGTATGCTAATCACCCCCTACAAATTAACTCAAACGCCGAAGGGGCAGCTGATTCTCGCTTTTAATCCCCATTCTAAACTAGTGGTTGCCATGGTGGAAACCGGCAACTATGATAACCTCAAAAATCTCTTGATGAAGCGGCCACAAGATGGAGTCCCTATTGAGGTCCCCTCCGGGGCCTCCCCCACCATCGTATTTGCAGCCCTAGCAGAACCCTCCAGTGAAGACTGGTTTGAGACTGCAGCCAACCATCCCTACAGGAGTACTGAAAGATGGCCCGGCAGTGACTACTTTAGAGAGGGGGGCTATGGAGACACTTGGAGAGCCACCCACTTCAATGCCCTCAGTGACCCTGGAATTACGTGGAGTTACCTAATAGAGGGAGAGGTAAAAATCGCCGAACGGATCGATTATATCTTTACGAAAGGGGTTATCCCCCTAGAGAGCACAACTGTCCGGTTATACTCCCCGGAGGGGCAAGAGGAGCGCTACGCTATTGAGGCCTCTTTTGTAATCCCTTAGTTCTCACTAAATCTAAATCAATCTCACAGGCTACAGTGGGCACAGTAATGCCCCACTCTTCTAGAACCGCCGGATGAACCTCACCAAAAATCCCTATAATTGTCCCGTTGGTCACTAGGGATCCACAGCGCCCCTCAATAAAGCGGGGGTCTTTTAGTGCCTCCATAGTGTATTCACATTTCAGAAAATAGAAGAGGGAGGCGAGTTCACTATTGAGCTGGTTAAAGTCAGCATCACTGCCCGCTGAAAGAAAACCAAGATAGTTACGGGTCGTAGTCCCTGATACCTCATCCTCATCTTTAAAGGCAACTTTGCCAATCTCAAAAATTGAGTGGGGATAGGGGGCGTGAGCACTCACACTCTCCGACTCTAGCAACGAAGGGATAATGGAGGGGCGTACAAATTCGTAGTTTTCACTCATCGGGTTGGCAATTTGAATATAGCTCTCACCGGAGACTAACATGTTGTCGATATACTCTTTTTTAGAGCCAAGGTAGTTGTAAATCATCTCTTGGTAAGAGAGCCCCACCATAATGTCTTTCACTTTGCGACTAAAAATTTCAGCGGCACTTAAGCGCCCCACCGTCGATTCACTGGGCATCTCAACCTCAAAATTGTTGAGGCCATGACCAATCATCACATCTTCAACGATATCGACAGGGTGGAGGAAGTCATTACGGAACTCGGGAATGGTGATATAAACCTTATGCTCATCAGTTATCGCAAAAACCCCCATTTTCCTCAAAGCTAAAACTATAGCATCATTGGTTAACTCTTCTCCCAGCGTTTTGCGGAGAAATGAGAGGTCACAGGCGGCCGGTTCTTGGTAATAGTAGGGGACGGTAATCTCTCGGCCGTAAGGGGTGTCAAACTCGTACTCACAGAGTACCGGTAAAATCTTGTACCCCATGTCGGCACAATCGCAGGCTAAAATAGAGGCAGCTAAGAGTAAGTCATCTAAAATAGTACCGCTGAGTTCAAAAAAGAGACGCTCATCGCCCACCTCAACCGCTCCGACGTGGGCACTGTTAATGACCGGTGGGAAAGAGAGGACTGCTCCACGGTTCTCGTAGAGGAGGGGGAAAAGGGGCTTATCGGCAACAATGGGGCCATACTCGATTCCCTTAGGGTGCTTTTCACATATTTGCCGTAGCGTTAAATCTTCACTCATATGGAGGGGCACAAAGTGGGCCTTATCGGGGTCAACACCTTCAAAGTGGACCGGGTATTCGATTAAATCGGAGCGGTAGACCCCAATAGCAATCGTCTTCCTCTTTTGCCCAAAATTGTGACAGAGTTTCTCTTGAGACTGGATTAGGTTAAGAAGGATCTCCTCGTCAATAACCTTCCCCTCAGCAGCAAAACCAATCGAATAAGGGCGCACCTCTTGGGCGCTCTTGTGAACAATTAGTCGTCGCCCTTCACTATCTAGGGTCTCTTGGGCCGTTGAAAAGAAGTCGTATTGGGGTATTGTCTTATCTCTGTAAGAGGACAATTGACGGGCCAACCCTGCGCCTGACCACAAATCAGGGCGGTTAGTGTCGTTCAGCTCAAATTTGTACAACCTCTCCTCTTCATCGTAGCCATCAAGCTCAGCTTTGGCGACCGGCAGAATCGCTTCCAACTCGGCATGGCTGTAGGTAGCACCTAGCAGTGTATTAAATAGTTTTTCATGAACCTCAATCTTAGGCATTAGTTTCCTCTCCTCATACGGACACTCTCAATATTCGGTGTAAAGAGCTCTCTCAGATCATTTAAACCCAAATGCATCAGGGCCATGCGGTCAATTCCTAAACCCCAAGCTAAAACGGGGACGTCGATTCCCAAAGCCTGCGTCACCTCCGGGCGGAAGATTCCACTGCCCCCTAATTCAAACCATCCCAAGGTGGGGTGCTTGATGTGGACCTCAATTGAGGGTTCGGTAAAGGGGAAATAACCGGGAACGTATTTCACCTCTTCAGCTCCGGCAACCTCTTCGGCAAACATTTTTAGGAGCCCCAGCAAAGTTTTCAAGTTGACGTGTTGTCCTAAAACGATCCCTTCCGTCTGATAAAAATCGGCTCCATGGGTGGCATCGACTTGGTCGTAACGGAAACATCGCACAACACCAAAATATTTGCCGGGAACTTTGGCTTTTGGCAGCTGTTTTGCCGACAAAACAGTCCCTTGAGAACGCATCACTTGGCGACGGGTGAACTCTCTGTCAAACGGATAGAGCCAACCTCTACTCCCTGTTTTCCACCCATCTTCATGGGTTTGAGCTACTTGGCTTAAGTAGGGCTCCTCAATTGTTTTGATATGAGCAGGGTCCTTTAAATAGTAGACATCGTGGATATCGCGGGCACTGTGGAATTGAGGCATAAAAAGGGCATCTCCATTCCAGAATTCGCTCTCTACAAGGGGTCCGTCAAACTCTTCAAAACCCAATGAGACCAATTTGTCTTTTACCCATTCAAGGTAAGTACAGTAAGGATTTTTACGTCCCAGCAAGAGGCGTGCGGGGGGTGTATTCAAGTTGTAAGGCCGAAACTCTTTCCCTTTCCATGAACCAGAGATTAGCATCGCAGAGGTGAGAGAGCCCAATTCTTCTCCGGTAATATTGGCCTTCAAAAGGGCCTCTTTAGTTTTAAGCCCCTCCTCCGTCACCTTATAAGTCACATCTTCGCGCTCCACTACTTTAAAAGCGGAGGAGGCTGAACCCCTCTTTTTACTATTATTCTGCACAAATGCGGCCTCTTCAGGCGTGAGTTCTTCTTGCTCCAAAGGTGAGGCAAGGGCCCTGTTCAGGAGGTCTTTAGCGATGCTCAGCTCTCGCGGCGCTTCGCTGGTGACCACCTCTGCCCTTTTCCCCTCTGCCATACGGCAGCTACCCCCTTTTGAGAGGAGCCCAAAAGTGGAACCGACCACACTATTTTCCAAAGAGAGTTTTTCGGCTATTGCCGGCAGTGTGTGGGGGCCTTGCGTTTTAAGAAGCTTAAAAATCCTCTCCATGGGAGTCCCTACTTCCGCCTGCTCTTTGCCTAAGGGGGTTATTTCATAGAGGGTGCGTAATTTACGTCCTGTCTCTTCAATAAGACCTTTTGCCAAAAGCCAACTCAGAGCTTGGTTACAATGGCCAATGCTGTAAGCTAGCTCATCAATGAGCAATTGAGTAGTAATTGCTTGTCCACCCTTAATATGTCTCAATACTTTTATCTCTAAAGGGTGCAGACTACGTACATCTATTTCCATTTTATGCCTCTTTACGAATCCTTTTCATTTTGGCCATTGTAACGAGTCATTAAAAAAAATAAAAGGGGAAGAGACTAGCTACTTTAACCCAAAATATGGTAAATAATTAGTATGAACAAAGAAGCCACCCCCATCAAAAGGGCCCTTATCTCCGTCAGCGACAAAACTAACCTCATAGAATTGGCCCAAACCCTCACCTCTCTAGAGGTCGAAATCATCTCCACCGGGAACACCGCCCAGGAACTTAGAAAAGAGGGCATCAAAGTTATTGAGGTTGCCTCTTATACCGGGTTCCCAGAGATCTTCGGGGGAAGAGTTAAAACTCTCCACCCCAAAATTGCCGGAGGAATCCTTGCCCGTCGCCACTTAGACCAAGCAGAAGCAACTAAACATGCGATTGACCCCATCGATTTAGTCGTCTGCAATCTCTACCCCTTCGCAGAGGCTATCAAGAAAGAGTCTGTCACTCTGGAAGAAGCCTGCGAACAAGTAGATATTGGGGGAGTGACCCTGCTGCGCTCAGCTGCTAAAAATTTTGGTTGGGTGACGGTTCTCAGTGACCCCACCGATTACCCTGCAATCCAAAAATATTTACTTGAAGAGGGGGCTGTTCCATACCATCTTCGTAAGACATTGGCCACTAAGGCTTTTGCCCACACAGCCCACTACGATGCACTAATTTTCAACTATCTTAATGAGGAGGAGTTTCCTCTGCTTAAACCCTTATCGTTCACTAAAGCTCCCCTCGCTTTAAGGTACGCCGAGAATCCCCATCAAAGAGGGGCCGTTTACAAGGCGAATTCCAAAACTGACAAGTTTTCTCTGTTGGAGTGTCCTCCTTTGCAAGGAAAACAGCTCTCCTACAACAACCTCTACGACGCCTATGGGGCAGTCGAGACCCTCCGGGAGTTTCGCGAAACGGCCTGTGTAATTGTCAAACATGCCACCCCGTGTGGCGTGGCGCAAGGGGCCACCCCTTTAGAGGCTCTTAAAAAGGCTTACAATGCCGATAGCCTCAGTGCCTTTGGAGGGATTGTGACCCTTAACCGTGAAGTCACTGAAGAGGTATCCCTTTTTCTCAAACCCCTTTTCATTGAGCTCCTTTTAGCCCCCTCCTTTACAGCTAAGGCCCTCCAAGTCTTAAAGCAGAAGCCCAACTTGCGGGTAATCGCGACAGGTGAGATTCCTCCTTTAACGCCCCTCCTAACCGGTCGTTTTATTGGAGACGACCTTTTGGTGCAGCAACGCGATAACCACGTGCTAAAAAAAGAAGATTTAGAAGTGGTCACTAAAAGAGAGGCCTCCTCTGAGGAGATCGAAGACCTCCTCTTCGCTTGGAAGGTTGTCAAACACGTCAAGAGTAACGCAATCGTCACGGCTAAAGGGGGTGTTACAAAAGGGATAGGGGGAGGACAAGTGTCGCGTATTGATGCCCTCAAAATTGCCTTGTCTAAAGGCGAAGGAGCTTCTGTACTCGCCTCGGATGCCTTCTTCCCCTTCCGTGACAGTATCGACTACATGGCCGGCAGAGGGGTAACAGCTATTGTCCAACCGGGAGGCTCAATAAGGGATAAAGAGGTAATTGCCGCTTGTGATGAGGCCGGCTTAGCGATGGTCTTTACCGGTATAAGAGCTTTCCTTCACGGCTGAGCGGAGGGTTTGAGCAACCTTAGCAACACTAGGGACCATTGAACTCTCTAACTCTTTATTAAAAGGGGTAGGCATCTCCAAACCTCCGAGGCGTCTAATGCGCCCTTTTAAGTGCGAGAAGATCTCTGCATCCTCGACAATCTGCGCCACTATTTCACCGCCAAAACCTCCAAACAGGGGCGCTTCATGCAAAACCAGAGCCCGCCCTGTTTTCTTAACAGAGGCGCGGAGTGCCGGGGTGTCCAGCGGTTTTAAGGAGCGCAGGTCAACGACCTCTACACTTATGCCCTCTTTTTCCAAAAGGTCGGCAGCTTCCAGGGCGGTAAAAACCGCGTGGCCATAACTGATAACTGAGATATCGTGTCCCTCTTTTTTGACCTCGGCGACTCCCAAAGGAGTCACGTACTCCTCTTGCGGCACCTCTCCCTCGAGGTCATACCCCTTATGTTCAAGAAAGATAACCGGATTAGGGTCCCTGATGGCGCTCTTCAGGAGTCCTTTAGCATCTTTGGGGGTAGCCGGCCAGACTATTTTCAGTCCCGGTATATTGGTAAAGAGGCTCTCCAAGTTTTGGGTGTGCTGAGCCGCGGCCCCTGTACCACCCCCCATCGGAGTGCGGTAAACTAAAGGAACCTTTAGCGCCCCTCCCGACATGAAGTGGAGTTTTGCCGCATGGTTTATAAGAGGGTCACTGGCTAAAGTGGAGAAATCTCCATACATAACTTCAACTACAGGGCGCATGCCCACCATGGCAGAGCCTACCCCTACGGCGACCAAAGCCTCTTCAGAGACGGGGCTTTCAATTACCTGGTGGGGACCGAAGGCCTCTAAAAGGCCACTGGTGACCTTAAAACAGCCTCCATAACGGCCAATATCCTGCCCTAGCAAAACAACATTTTGGTCCCTGGCCAACTCCTCATAAAGAGCCTCTCGAATGGCTTCACGATAGCTCAATACCCTCATAACAGCTCCTCTTGGGCATAAACATACCCAAAGGCTTCATCTAGGGAGAGAGTATCACTCTCTTTTATGAGGCGCCTAACAATAGAGTCTAGATTTTCTCTCTCTGCTGAGACTATTTGGTGGTAACTTTCAACATCTAAAACGTGGCGCTCAAAGAGGCGCTCTTTAAAAAGATCAATTGGATCTCTTTTTCGCCACTCCTCTTCTTCTTCACGACTACGATAGTGACAGTTATCATTTTTAGAGTGACCTGCTAGGCGATAGGTTTGTGCCTCAAGGAGGTAAGGGCGCCCGGTTTGCCTTATAAAAGTGGAAGCTTGCTTTACAGCTGCCCAGACAGCCTCTAAATCGTTACCATCCACCGTACAACTCTCAATCGAGTAGGCAACCCCACGGGTCGATAGAGAATCGACTGAGACCATATCTTGGGCTTTGCTAGACATGCCATAGTAGTTGTGTTCACACAGAAAAAGGAGTGGAAGGCCCCAAATTGAGGCCATGTTCATCGTTTCGTGAACTATCCCCCGGCTACTGGCTCCGTCGCCAAAGAAAGCTACGACAATTGAGGTAGAGTTCATCCTTTTCAGTTGAAGGGCAATCCCTGCTGCTAGGGCGACACTACTGCCGACTACGGCTGAAGAGCCGGCGTTGTGCTGCTCTAAATCGATTAGATGCATTGAGCCGCCTAGCCCTTTAGCGACTCCTTGGCGTAGACCAAAGAATTCGGCCAATAGATTTTCCGGGGGGCTCCCTTTGGCAAGCGCATGGCCATGACAACGATGGGTGGTAACAATCCAGTCTTCTTTCTCTAAAGCCGGCGAGACGCCGCCATGGACCGCTTCTTGTCCTATGGCTAGGTGGGTCGTCCCGTGGATGAGCTTAGTATTGGTTAACTCCTCAATCTTCTCTTCAAAGAGACGGGAGCGGACCATTAGAGTGAGGAGTTCTACGGAGCACTCTGGAGTCAGTACCATCTTAGGACTCCCTAATTAATACCCGGTCAATGAACCCTAAGAAAAGGGTGTGGTAATCCCCTTCTTTGTAATTCTCAGCAATGCGCGAGTCTACAAACCCGGTGGGGTCTACAGGGGTCTGCGAGGCTTTTTGGCAACAAAATACCGTATTGGCCTGCTCGTAGGTAATAAAAGGTTCCAGGCTCACCGGTTTAAGACCGGTGGCTTTAATTTTATCGGTATCACGCCCCGTATTAGAGCCACAAAACTGCAAAGTCTCTTCAAAAGTCGCCGGGAAGAAGGAAACTGTGAAATAGTTCCCTTCTTG
Organism: Sphaerochaetaceae bacterium; assembly: GCA_041676265.1. Classification (GTDB taxonomy): domain Bacteria; phylum Spirochaetota; class Spirochaetia; order Sphaerochaetales; family Sphaerochaetaceae; genus DUOJ01. The sequence continues at coordinate 3,645 of JBAYSE010000042.1, read as the reverse complement.
CAGGAATTGGTAGGTGTAACGGGTATTGCGGACAACTATACCAAAGGTCGGTTTTTTCCAAATAAAACCCATAAACCCCCAACTAGCCGTCATGGTGTTCCATTTATCTGTAGTTCCTGCTGTGATGAGAAACCCCTCTTGTGAGATGGTGGTAAAAGGGTTTAATTCCAAAGTCTCGATATCTACTTCTGTAAACATACCTCTCTCCCTGCTTTATAGAGAATTGTCGTCTGACTCTACTGCCCTAGGGGGCTAGCATGGAAGAAAGCCTAGACGTAACCGGATTTGAAGTATAACGGCCCCTAATTCTTGTGTCAATAAACTCTATTGCTTTTAAAATTGGCAAATGGTATACACAAGATAAGCACTAAATTTTATAGGATATCTCTTTATGATTGCACAGTACATTGCAGATTTAAAGCGGGAGTTTCACGGCTACTCGGCTAAAGGGGTCGTTAAAGATTTTCTAGCCTCCCTCAATGTTGCGGCCGTCGCCCTCCCCCTCTCACTGGCCTTTGCCATTGCCAGTGGTTTAGAAGGGGCCGCCGGCCTTATAACCGCAATTATTGCCGGTTTTGTCATTGGTCTTTTGGGGGGCTCTTCTTTCTCTATTAGTGGCCCTTCCGGGGCGATGGTGGCCGTCCTTTTTCCGATCGCCTCCAGATTTGGGGTAGAAGGGGTCCTCCTAACCGGGTTCCTCTCGGGAATAATCTTAATAATTGCCTCTCTTTTCAAAGCCAGTCGGGTTGTCTCAATTATCCCCTCACCGGTAATTACGGGGTTTACTTCGGGCATCGCTTTGCACATCGCCTTTGGGCAGTTAGACAACTTCTTTGGGGCCTCTTCTCAAGGGATTACCATGTGGGAAAAAATCTCCTACTACTTTGCCAACGGTTTTGCCATCCGGTGGCAGCCCCTCTTCTTTGGCCTTTTAGTCGTCCTCATAATGATTTTTTGGCCTAAAAGCTGGGCCCGTACCCTCCCCGGCTCCTTAGCCGGTATTATCATTGCGTTAATCCTCAACATAATTCTCCCTTTTAATGTAAGTGAAGTGGGCCAGATTAAAAGGACTTTACTCCTTCCCCACCATCTCACCTTCTCCATGCTCCATTGGGCCAATATTAAGACATTTATAATGCCGGCCATTGGCTTAGCCTTGCTTGCCATGATAACCAGCCTCCTCTGCGGTGCCGCAGGAAGTAAACTCAATGGGGAGCAAATGAATGGTGAACGCGAACTATTGGCCCAAGGTGTGGGTAACATCATCTTCCCCTTTTTGGGAGGAGTGGCCGGTTGTGCGGCGGTCGCCCGCTCAATCGTCGCTATTAAAACAGGTGGGAAGACGCGGCTGGTCTCAGTTTTCCACTCCATCGTCCTCTTAGCTGCCATCATCCTGTTGGGGTCTCTCATTGCCCACATCCCTTTAGCGGCACTGGCCGGAGTGTTGATGGTGACCGCTTGGCGGATGAACGATTGGAAGAGTATCAAGCGCTCTCTACATAAGCGCTACAAGACTTCAATTGCCCAATTTTTAGTGACAATCTTGGCCACTGTTGTTTTTAACTTAACCGTTGCAGTGGTCATTGGGGTGGCCCTGGCAATGGTGTTGTTTGTCTTGCGTAGTGCCTCTCTCGAGATAACCGTTGCCAATATTGACAGCCGCCACGAATTGGGAAGAAACCTTACCCAGGAGTTAACCGACACTAGGCTTGTCTATGTAACAGGTCAACTCTTTTTTGGCTCCAGAGACAGTTTCGTGAAGACAGTCGAAAATATTGAAGGTTCGTCAAGGATTATCCTCTCGTTACGCGGGGTTCCCAGTATTGACCATAGTGCTATGCTGGCCCTTGAAAACCTCTTTGAACGCTTAAAAAATAGGGGTATAACGGTTATTTTCTGCGGCCTCCAATCACAGGTAGCCCACCAGTTCCAGCGATCGGGATTCACCGATGTCCCCATTTATGCCAACGCTGTGGAGGCCATTGATTCGATTCCCCTTGACACCTTTAACCTATAATTGCTATGCCATAGAAGTAGAGAGTGTAGATAAAAGGAGAGTGAAATGACTCCGATTGCAATCCCCCCACTTACCAAAGATTTAGTCAGGGTTTTAATTGATGCCGATACCATTCAACGCCGTGTTGATGAGTTGGCCCGTCAAATAAATGAAGCCTACAAGGACCTTAAAACACCCCTGATTTTAGTGGGTGTCTTAAAGGGCTCTTTTATCTTCCTAGCCGATTTATGCCGACGCCTAACAGTGCCCCACATTATAGATTTTATCTCCCTCTCCAGTTATGCCGACTCTTCGGAGATTACCGGAAATGTCCGCTTGATTATGGATGCACGGGAGAATATAGAGAACCGGGATGTGATGATAGTAGAGGATATCTTAGATAGCGGGTTTACCCTCGACTACCTTTGTAGAAATTTTGCGGCACGTAATCCCGCTTCCCTAAAGACCGCCGTTTTACTCGATAAACCGGAACGTCGCAAAATCGACGTTAAATTAGACTATTGGGGGTTTCAAATTCCCGATGTATGGGTGGTGGGCTATGGCCTCGATTATGCCGAGCGCTACCGCACTCTCCCCTACATTGCCGAAATGGTCCCCGTTGAGGAGTAAATATGCCCAATGAGTACTATGTAGGGTACAACACGATTCACAAGCTGGTGAAATCGCTCAGTAACCAAATAGTCTCATCCGGCTATGAACCCGATGTAATCGTGGCGATTGGTTCAGGCGGTTTTATCCCGGCCCGTATCATGAAAACCTATATAAACCGTCCAATATTCACAGTAGGAATCTCTTATTATGGGGTCGACCAGCAACATTTTGACTACCCCAAAAAAATTCAATGGATCGATGAGGCGGGTCAGCAGCTCAGTGGTAAGCGTATTCTCCTTATCGATGAAGTCGACGATACCCGGGTCACTTTGAGTTACTGCATAGAAGAATTACTGCAACACACCCCTAAGGAGATTGCAGTCGCAGTCCTCCAAAATAAGAGAAAGGCCAAGGGGTCTCAATTCCCTGCCGGAATTAAGTTCTACTTTGCCGCTGAAGAAATTGAAGACCTATGGATAAAATATCCATGGGATGCCATAGATATTGATGAACACCTTAAGATGTGTGGCAAAAAGGAGATTGACTATGAGTGTTAGTGCTATTGTTGGCGCCCAATGGGGCGATGAGGGCAAAGGGAGAATCGTCGACTATTTAGCCCAAAAAGCCCAGATTGTGATTCGCTACCAAGGTGGCGATAACGCCGGCCACACGGTTATTAACGAGAAGGGGAAATTCGCCCTCCACATGATTCCGTCAGGTATCTTTAATCCGGCAACTATCTGTTTAATTGGGGCCGGAACTGTGGTCAATTTCGATACTATGGAGAGTGAATTGGCCTCTATAGCCAAAGCTGGGGTAGCTGGCGAGAACCTCTTTATTGACCGCCGCGCCCACCTAATCCTCCCTTTCCACTGTCTCTTGGATGGAGCAGAGGAAGCGAGTAAGAAGAGTGGCTGGGCCGTGGGGACTACCAAGCGGGGTGTCGGGCCCTGTTACAGCGATAAGGCCGCCCGGGTGGGCATCAGAGCCGCCGATATCCTTGACCCTGAGCGCTTAAGGGTCCGCCTTGAGATGTT
>JBAYSE010000041.1:0-12641 GCA_041676265.1 Sphaerochaetaceae bacterium | reverse complement strand
TTGAAGAGGCTCAGGATGCCAAGGCGCCCACCCAGAAATTTATTGAGCGGTTCAGTAAATACTACACTCCCTCCATAATTGTCCTCGCTTTGCTAGCCTTCCTTATAACTCGCGACTTACGGATGGCTTTGACCCTCTTGGTCATCGCTTGTCCGGGTGCCTTGGTAATCTCGGTGCCGGTCTCCATTGTAGCCGCCATTGGAACCAGTGCCAAAATGGGGGTCCTAATGAAGGGGGGAGAGGTTGTGGAGAAGTTGGGTAAGATCCAAGTTGCCGCTTTTGATAAAACCGGCACCTTAACGCGGGGAAAACCGACTGTGACTTCCGTTATTGGGTATGGCTTGGACAGCGCAGAGTTGCTTACGATTGCGGCTATTGGTGAGACCTACTCAGAGCACCCCTTGGGGCAAGCCATCATTGCGGAGGCTAAAGAGCGGAACCTGTTGAGCGCCAAATTGCCCCAAGATGTCAAACACATCCCCGGTAAGGGGCTCTGTTTTACCCTCGATGGCCAAGACTACCATATCGGTAACCGAGCCTTGCTGAAGGAGTACTCTATAGAGTCGAGTCACTGTGAAGGAGATTTACTTAAAGAGGATTACAAGCACAAAACAGTTGTTTATGTTGCCACCGGTAAGCGGGTAGTAGGTTTAATTGTCATCAGTGACCAAGTCCGTGACGAAGCCCCTGAGGTGATTAGAAAACTGCGCTCTTTGGGAGTTAAAAGGAGCGTAATGCTCACCGGCGATAACCAGGCGACTGCTACGGCGGTGAGTGCTTATCTAAACCTTGATGAGTTTAAGGGAGAGCTTTTACCGGCCGACAAAGTGGCTGAAGTTAAACGATTACAGTCAGAGTACGGCCACGTTGCTTTAATTGGGGACGGTATCAACGATGCCCCCTCTTTAGCCACGGCGGATGTGGGCATTGCCATCGGTGCGGCCGGTAACGATGTTGCCATGGAGAGTAGTGATGTTGTTTTACTGGGAGAAAAACTCTCCGCTTTGATTGATGCCCTCCAGATAAGTCGTTTAGCGGTGGCTAATATGAAGCAGAACATCTTTTTAGCCCTTGCCGTGGCCGGAGTTTTATTAGCCGGGGTGCTTTTCGGGGGACTCACCCTCTCAATTGGGATGCTGGTCCATGAACTCTCTGTTCTCCTGGTGATTTTGAACGCCGTCAGGCTGATGAACTATGCGAAGAGACCAAAGGACGTTATTATTTAGGGCAAGAGGTGTTGCATGGGTTGTGACCACCACAGTTGTCTTCACGTTGTTCCCCTATTTCAAAATTTGGAGGCCCCGCAGATGGGCGCTATTAGTGCCATTAGCCGTGAGCGCTCTTACAGTCAGGGCCAGTTAATTTACTATCCGGGGCAAGATCATGGCGCTTTAATCGTTGTCCACACCGGCAGTGTGAAGATATATCGCCTTGACAGTGAAGGCAATGAGCAGGTAATCAGGATCCTCTCATCCGGTGAATTTGCCGGAGAAATGGCCCAACTTAGGCGGGCGAAAACCCAAGATTTTGCCCCAGCGTTAAGGGACTCTACCCTCTGTATGATTGACGGCGAGGAGTTAGGGGCCTTGATGCTCCAACACCCCGCCATCGGCTTAAAGTTCACCCAAGAGTTGAGCCGGCGCCTGTCACAAAGTGATGCAACCCTCCATCAAGTGGTCAGGGGGAGGGTGGAACAGCGCTTAGCAAAATACCTTTTAGAGCTCTATGCAAAGCAAGGGAAAGAGGCACTGGAGTTACCCATAACCAAGGGGAACGTTGCCTCCCTGTTGGCAATGAGCCAAGCGACCCTGAGTCGCACTTTCAAAAATTTAGAGGCGCAGGGGCTGATAACCCTCGGTAAGTCCCGTAAAGTCACACTAATCAATATAAAGGCTTTACACTCTTTAGTTCTTACCTAAAAATTGGTGGACTCACTACTTATTTAGGTTTACGATAGGCTAATGGTCATTTATCGTAACTCTTATTCACAATTTAGGGAGGATGCCGAAAATCTACGCCTTGCCGATATCGTCATCGACAACTTTAAAGAGTTGCTTAACAGAAAGGTGTCCCCCCAAGAACAGAGGTCTCTAAAGAACTCCTTGGCCACGATGGCCCTCGTGATGGGTAGCGCCACTTTACCGGCCGATTGTGGCGTTTCGATTGAATACAACCTTCCCCATACCAGTCGGCGCATAGACTTTTTGATTGCCGGGGAGAATGAGGAGGGGCATAGGAATGTTGTTATCGTGGAGTTGAAACAGTGGGAAAGTGCGCAAAAAACCGCTATGGATGGAGTTGTAAGGACCCTCTTAAACCGTCAGGAACGGCCTACGAGTCACCCCTCCTACCAAGCCTACGGTTACAAGCGATTTTTAAGCGACTTTAACACTGCCATTGATGAAAAAAGGATCCAAGTCGATGCTTGCGCTTTCCTCCACAACTACCAAGCTAAGTGCCAAGAGCCCCTCTTAGACCCTATATATGCCCACTATGTAGAGCTCTCCCCACTGTTCTTTAAAGAGAATGCGGCCCACCTTGTCGATTTTATTAGTCGCCGGATTAACCGGGGCAGAGGTTTAGAGATCCTTTACGAAATAGAGAATGGGAAGATTAGACCGAGTTTAAAGTTGGTCGATGCGGTGGGCACCCTTTTTCGGAAAAATGAATTTTTTCACCTTTTAGATGAGCAGAAAGTCCTTTATGAGGAGATTTTGCACACCCCTATTACAGAAGAGAAACAAGTCATAATCATTGAAGGCGGGCCAGGTACCGGTAAGTCGGTCCTCTCTTTTAACCTCCTTTACGGTTTACTTAAAAGGCGCAAAAATGTTGTTCTGGCGGCCCCCAATGCTGCTTTTAGGGACGTCATGAAGAGTCGACTCAAAGGTAAAGAGGTGAGGGCTTCCCTTAAGGAGATTAGTGATACCCTCGCCCTTGATGCCCTTATAACGGGCTCCGGCATCTTCTACAACTTGGAGGCGAACCAATTTGATGTAATTATCGTCGACGAAGCACATCGTTTGAAAGATGGGAGCGCTTACCAGTACCGGGGAGAGAATCAGATCTACGATATTATCAGAGCAGCGCGCCTGGCAATCTTCTTCATTGACGATAGGCAAGCTGTCCGCCCTGAAGATGTGGGGAGTGTCAAAAACATTGTGAGCATTGCCAAGGCTTTCCAGGTAAAACCTTCACGCCATAGCCTCGCTATCCAGTTTAGGTGTGCCGGAATGGAGGGGTATATCAACTGGGTGGACCATACCCTCCAAATTAAGGAGACGGCCAATTGGGACTCATGGGATAAAGCTGCTTTTGCCCTCACCTTAGTAGACTCTCCCCATGAACTCTACCAAGAGATTGCCCAAAAGATAGCCAGTGGCTCCTCTGCTCGGCTCCTGGCCGGTTATGCTTGGCCGTGGACAGCACAGGGCAACCCCAATGGGGAGATTGACGATGTCGTTATTGAAGAGTGGAATTTCAAAATGCCTTGGAACTCCCGTAGTAGTCGTACTACTTGGGCGATTGATGAGAGTGGGATTGATCAGATTGGATGTATCCACACCTCGCAAGGCTTGGAGTTTGACTACGTGGGGGTAATCATCGGTAAAGACCTGCGTTACGACAAAGAAAACAACCGACTCTACGCCTCTTGGGATGATTACAAAGACCAAGCAGGTAAAAAGGGGTTGAGAGAGAAGCAGGGCAAACTCGACCAACTGGTTAAAAATATTTACAAGGTTCTTCTTACAAGGACTATGAAAGGGTGCTATCTCTATTGCCACGACAGGGAGGTACAGGCGTACTTCCGTAAAAGGTTACAATAGTTTCAGTACCTTTAATCTGATTGCTGTGTTAAAATAGCGGTCGTTGGAGGCACTACAATTCACACTAAAAAGCAGAGTTTATCTATTCGCAATGTACTCTTTATAACGGTGACGGTAGCCTTTGTCCTATTTTCTTTGGTTGTCGGCTCAATCCTCTTCACGAGACTCTCTAGGCTAACTAAAGATTCTGTTGAAAATGGGGCCGAGCGGATGGGAGACAAAATACTCGATAAAATAGCATTGATGATTGACAAACCAATGACGATTAACGAAGCAAACATCATCGTCTTTGAGCGGGGGATGCTCTCTTTTTTTGACTCTAAAGTGCGTGACCTCTTTTTCTATGGCAAGCTCTTAAGTGATGATGAGTTTATCTACAGCATCACCTACGGTACTGAGGAGGGGAACTACTACGGTTCACGGCGTGTCAATGGCGGTATCGAGATAATCTTGAACGATGCATCGACTGATAGGGAGACTTGGTTCTACACGATAAATGATGATGGCTCGCCCTTGCAGATTACTAAGACGGGTCCTTACGACCCAAGGGAGATGTCTTGGTACCAAGAGGCAGTCTCACAAGGGGAGTCAACCTTCTCTCCGGTGATGCAAAACTACAATATAGATGACCTATCGGTGACCCTCGCCACCCCTGTGTATTCTGCAGCGGGGAGGCTTAAAGGGGTCTTGGCCACCCACTTACTCCTCTCTGATATCAACAGAATAGTGACAGACGCGGCCCTTAGTTTTAACGGAGAAGCCTTCATAGTGGAGCGGGAAAGCGGTGAATTAATTGCCAACTCGCTAGGGGTTGCCAACTATTCTTTGGCCGACAGTACCACTTTTAAACACAACACTATTGCCAGCCTTTCGAGTGACTATATAGAGGAGGCCTATCAGAATTTCTTAAAAGATGGGCGCACTAAACAGGTTCTAAAAGGGAGAGGGGAACGCCATAGTCTCAATATTGAACCGGTCGAATACAACGGGCTTTCGTGGTTAATTATCTCATCCGTTGAACACTCAACTCTGATTGGCTCTTTCTCAAAGAGTATTATCTACCTCCTAGTAGCCACTATTGCCATTCTAGTGGTAACTATCCTCACCTTGCGACAAGTCCTGCGGTACTTCCTGAAGCCATTGAAGGACCTCCATACAGTTGCCGAACAATACGCCAAGGGTGATTTCACAGAACGTTTAAAAATTATTCGACGAGATGAGATTGGTTATATAAGCGCTAGCTTTAACAATATTGCCGACGAGCTACAAGGGTTAATCAATAACTTGGAGGGACAGGTAGAGAAGCGCACTGCCCAAGCTGAGCTAGCCTCTAAGCGCCTCAAGGAGAGCCGCGAACGCCTCCAGTTAATTTTAGACACCACCGCCGAGGGGATTTATGGCGTAAACCTTGAAGGGGATTGTACTTTCATTAACCAGAGTGCCCTCAAACTCCTCGGTTACAACTCTCCATCAGAAGTTTTGGGCAAAAATATGCATAATATGGTCTGTTTTGCCAGTCGTAACAAAAATCCCATGCCGCCCAAGGAGTGCTCTATTTTTACAGCTATGCGCGAGGGACGCGAGTTCCGCTCCGATGGAGGAGAGGTTTTCTGGCGCTCTGACGGCTCCTGTTTTGACGTTGCCTATTTTGCAACTCCTCAAAGGGTTAAGGGAGAGGTTATTGGGGCGGTAGTTACCTTTATAGACAATACGGAGAGGCGTAACAGAGAGGAGGAGATTGCCTTTCTGAGCCAGCATGACCTACTGACAGGACTCTACAATAGGAGCCATTTTGAAAACCTCTACCCTAAGCTTGACAGCGAGAAAAACCTGCCGATTGCCGTCCTTTTTGCCGACCTTAATGGGCTCAAGATTACTAACGATATCTTTGGACACAACGCAGGGGATGAATTAATTCGCAAGGCGGGGGAGGTTTTAGAGAAATATCGGCGTAGGAAAGATCTCTTAGCACGTGTTGGTGGTGATGAGTTTGTGATGGTTCTTCCCCAAACTGAGCTCGAGAGAGCCCGTGAAATAGCGCACCACATAGTTAAAGACTTTAGCCAGTTTACCGTGGCTTCCCTGCGGTGTAACATTGCCATTGGCGTCGATGTTAAAAAGGGGAGCCATCAAAGAATAGAGGCTATTTTAGCGAATGCCGAGAACGAGATGTACCGCATTAAGAGCAATAGTCGCAGTGCCGTCACGAAAGAGACTATTAAAACCATTATGCGCAATATTTTCTCCAGAAGTCTCTTAGAAGAGCGCCATGCTAACGCGGTACGTGATTTAAGCTATCAAATGGGGCAAGCACTGAATCTCCCCGAGACTGAGTTGAGCAAGCTGGCCAGAGCTGCCTACTACCACGATATAGGGAAGATTACCCTGCCTGATGAGCTCTTAAAAAGGGATGTTTTTACCCCTGAAGAACAGATGGAGGTGAAGCAACACGCCGTTACCGGCTTTAGGATTCTCAACCTTTTTGATGAAACCCTCGACTTGGCTGAATATGTCTATGGCCACCACGAACAATGGGACGGCAGTGGCCACCCTAGGGGCTTGGTGGGGAAACAAATCCCCCTTATCTCCCGAATAATTGCAATCTGTGAATCCTACGAAAGGGCCCTTTATAGGGGGAGTCAGACTATCCCTAACGTTGAGAATGCCTTGACTGTGATTGAAGAGGGTAAAGAGAAGCGTTTTGACCCCTACTTAGCCGAAGTTTTTCTGACTATACAGAAAAAAAAGGCAGCTGATTAAGCTGCCCCCCTGGGCGATATTGGATTTGAACCAACGACTTCCACGATGTCAACGTGGCACTCTCCCGCTGAGTTAACCGCCCTAAAACGTACGCTTACTATAGCTCAATAGCCTCTTAATGTCTATATCCCTCCTAAAATGACTTTTTTAGAGAATTCATTGCTTCCCTTATAGTACGCCTTTAGATATAGTAGCAGCTATGATAGCCACAAAGGGAAAGCACTTACTCCTCCTCTTGAGCCTCCTTCTATTTTTCCTGAGTGGGTGTTCCACCACTGAGCGCCTAGAGAAGATGGCTCAGGAAGGGTGGGCGTTGCACCCCTTTTTAGAAGAGCACAATATCCCCTCCTATGAGAGCTCTTATCCGGTCTACTACAACACAGGGGCCGAATGGAATGAGAGGTCTCTGGAGCTAATAGAAAAAGCCCAAGATTACATCCTCATCTGCACATTTTTGGGGGTGGCGCATGCGGCCACTGAGCCCGTTTGGTCGGCTTTGGCCCGGAAAGCAGCCGCAGGAGTGAGAGTCTACATCTTAATTGACTCTTCGAGCAATTTTCAGATGGTCCCCGACTCTCATGAGCTCATTCAGGCGGCCTACATGCGTCTTAACGAATTGGGTTTAATGGTTGCTGAATACAACTCCCTCTCACTCAGTAATATCTTCTTCCCTTTGCACCTATTTGACCGCAATCATCAAAAATATTGGGTCGTCGATGGAGAACTTTTAGCTGTAGGAGGTGTTAATGTAAACCACACTTCCATTGCTTGGCCGGAGGGGGTGGGGAACATCGATACTATGGTAGAAGTGCACAGTCAGGGGGCACTGGAAGCGGTAGTTTCCCTCTTTGTTGAGACTTGGAACGACTATTCACCGCAACAACTCGACAGTAGTGACTTTGTCGTGAAGGAGAGTCTAAAAGCAGAGGATGAAAAGACCACCCTCTACCTCTTTGACCACTACTGGCCCCAAAAAAGGACTATTACCCCTCTCTTTGACGCCTTCAGTCTCTACGCCCAGGAGGAGCTGTGGCTAATTCAGGGCTACACTTTCATAACTCCGGCACTCTTAGACAGACTTAAATCTGCCATTGCCAGAGGGGTTAAAGTCAATGTAATGCTCTCTGAATATGCCACTCAGGAGAAATATGAACTGGCCTCCTTTTACGGCATCCTCGACCTAATCAATGCCGGTGTTAACGTCTACATGTATGACTCACCTGTGGGGTCTTTCCTCCACATGAAACTAATAGTAGCCGATGGGAAGCTGGTAACCCTAGGGAGTGCTAACTACAACTTCCGCTCCCAAGTCCTCTCTAGAGAGTTAAACTTTCTCTTTGAAGATGAAAGAATTGGGCAAGAAGCCCTCGCTTATATCGCAGAGCTGAAAGCGTACTGTCATTTAGTGAGTGCTGAGGAGGCTCAGCAGTACCGAACATTTAAAGGATGGTTTAACAACCTCCTCATGCAGGTGTGGGGGTAGTTTTGGCTAAACGGCTTGGGTTGACTTTACTCCTCTTAGTGACCTCTTTGACGCTCTTTGGGGCTTGGTGGGGAGGTTACCGCGTCAGTTTTGACGGTTTAGTGAGTAACTCCTACAGTCCCGGAGAATACCTCAACTTAGAGCTTACAGTGCGCCCCTTTTACCGTGGTCCGGCGCTGCACGGTGGTCTTATGATGAGGCCTTCAGAGGCAACCAATGCCACTATTGGACTCAGTATCCCCCTCTTTAGATGGATAGGGCACCCCCTGACATCCCTTTTTAGGCGTACCAGTGCTTATAGTCTCTCTTTGGAGGCAGCTCTCCTTTTTGACTTAGAAATCCCGGCTTTAACGGCTGCTCGCTTCACCGTAGAGCCCCTTCTTTTTGACTTTAGCGATAAACAGATTGCTGTGTTGGGCCTCCACCTGCTCTACGATTTTGCGAGTGAGAAGTGGGGGTGGGGTATAAGGCTCTTTGAGATCACCCATTATCTGTTTTAAGGTGGCAAGATGCGAAAAAGATGTCTTATTGGTTTGATACTTTTATTCTCTTTAAGTCCCCTTGGGGCTACCAAGGTGGCCCTCTCTATAGGGACTTGGAATTTGCCGGCCAAAAACGATGTGGTTGCAGAGGCCACTTTTGTACAGACCGGCTTCCTCTTCTCTTTTGCCCGGCGGTGGGAGGTGGAGGCTTTCCTAATTAGTGAAGCCACCCCTCAAGTGGGTCATCAGCTATTAGTGGGAAGTGCCATAACCCTAGCCCTCTTGGGAGTGACAGACCCTCCTCCTGAAATCGTCCCCTCCTATTTAAACCTCTACTTAAGTTTAGGGTTCATGGGTAGGCTAGACTCTCTCGATTCAGCTTACGGTCCGTTTATTAGGCTCTCCCCCCTAGCGGTCGGAGGCCCCCGTTTTAAACTGCGCGAGCGCTCTTTAAATTTTAGCCTATTTTACAATATTCCTCACAACTCTTTCACTATTTTCTGGAATATCTTCCTCCTTGACTTCTTTATCTAACCAACATGTTTCGCAGAATTAAAGTCCTGTAATTAAACTTACCCATGGTTGCCAGGGGCTTCGATTAAATAATTCATAGCACTGTAGAGGATTATGGTGTAGTATGGAAGAAAGGAAGACCCATGGTTACAATAACGACACTTATCGATAACAGTGCGCCTTTCAATAAAAAGCTTGCAAGTGAACACGGCTTAGCCTTCTTAATTGAAAAGGGAAATAAGAAGATTCTCTTTGATACGGGAGCTTCAGGAGCTTTTATTAAAAACGGGCAATTGTTGGACAAAGATCTCAGTTCATTAGACCACATTGTGATTAGTCACCGCCACTGGGACCACGGTGGAGGGTTGATGCCCCTGTTAGACAAATACACTTATCCCTCCCTTAAGTTGTGGAGCGGCAAAGGTTTTGAAAAGGAGAAGTACGGTGACGACGGGCGAGTTTTGGGCTTGTCCATCACTCGCCAAGATCTCAACCGTCATAAGGTGATGTGGCACTCGGTCTGTAGCGATACGGTAATGCTCTATCGGGGGGTGTGGCTCCTCACCGATTTTAAGCGCCACAGTGATACAGCACCTCACAACCCCCGCTTCCGCCTTGAAGATGGCTCAGTAGACCCCTTTGAAGATGAAGTAGCCCTCCTTGTCGATACCCCTAAGGGGCTTATTTTAATAGTGGGCTGTTCGCACCCCGGTATTTTGAATATTGTTGACACTGCCATGGAACGCTTCAACCGCCCCTTTTATGCCCTTCTAGGGGGGATTCACCTCAGTGACGCCTCCGCTGAACGGCGGGCAGAGGTGGTCAATTGGCTCCTAGCTTCGCCAATTGAGTACTTAGGGTTGTGCCACTGTAGTGGGAAAGAGGCCATCGAGATGGTAAAAAAACACCACAAGCGGTTTTTAGATGTTCGTAGCGGTTTTACTTTGACTATCGTTTGAACTTTCACCCCATTTACTTTAAAATGCTCATCCAGAGGAGGAGTGTGTGAAACTAGTCGATAAAATAGATAAAGAGCGGTATGCGATTCTCCTCCCCTATGCCCTAGGCTTAGAGAATCCGCTTGCCAATGCCGACAACTTAGAGCGGGCAAGGCCCCTCCTCGACAACATCACCCCTTTAGAGACCTTTGTACTAGTTGACGTTGTCGTGAAAAGGGTGGGTGATATCGACAGGGCTAAGTTAATTATTACGCGGCTACTCAACTCCTTCGCCAATGGCCTGACTCGCGAAGAGCGTCCTTTTAAACGGAGTATCCCCTTTTTTGAGGAGCTAATTGAGATTAACACAGAGTTTAACGCTATTTTAGACTCCTTTAAACCGATTATTACTAAAATTAACGGTGTGGGCCAAATTACGGCAGAACACCGCCACAAACTGGAATTGGGGCTCAAACGCCTCTTTGAGTTAAGTACTTACTACCAGCTAAAAGAGAATATCCTCTTTCCGGTAATTGAGAAGCATATCGAAGATAGTCGCTGTCTTTTGGTCCTCTGGGCCATTCACGACGATGTGCGTAAAACTCTGCACCTGTTAGAGGGGGCTCTTAAGGAAGATGATTATCCCCTGGAGAGCTTTAACCGCCTTATTGGGAAACTCTTCTTTGACATTAAGACCGTTATCTTTAGAGAGGAGCAGATTCTTTTGCCCTCCATTGTCGAAAATATTCCCCTAGGTGAATTGAAGGCAATGAGTGAGGGGCAACTAATGGAGGGACAGGTACAGACCTCCCATCTAAGGGCGAAAGAGCAAAAGATAGACCTCCTCACCGGTGAGCCCACCGTGGTGCAGTTGTTGGAGATTTTTAACAACCTTCCTGTCGACATCACCCTGGTAGACAGTGAAGACCGCGTGGTCTACTTCAATACCCCAGAGAAGAGAATCTTCCCGCGCACCAAGGCGGTAATTGGTCGCACAGTACAAAACTGCCATCCGCCCACCTCCCTACATCTGGTGGAGCAAATTCTCAAAGCCTTCAAAGAGAGGCGGAAAGAGCGGGCTGAGTTTCGCATTAAGCTTAAAGGGCGTTTTATCTTGATCACCTATACGGCAATCTATGCACAAGATGGTACCTACCGGGGAACCATGGAAGTTAGCCAAGATATTAGTGATCTTAAAGCAATGGAAGATGAAATAAGACTATTAGACTGGAGGGATTAGAGCGTGAAATCTTACCGTAAAGAACTTGTCTTTGATATCAAGAAGCGGCGTGAGTTTATCAACATTACGCCGCTGGTGAGGGAGTGCCTGAGCGAGAGTGGCATTCAGGAGGGTTTTGTTCTCGTCAATGCGATGCACATCACCGCCAGTGTTTTCATTAACGACGATGAGAGCGGGCTTCACCACGACTTTGAGGTGTGGCTAGAGAAGCTGGCCCCTGAGAAGCCTTATGACCAATACCGCCATAACGGCTATGAAGATAACGCTGATGCTCACCTGAAGAGGAGTATCATGGGACGGGAGGTGGTAGTGGCCATCACTAACGGAGAACTCGACTTTGGCCCATGGGAGCAGATCTTCTATGGGGAGTTCGACGGCAAACGCAAAAAGCGGGTGTTGGTAAAAATCATAGGAGAGTAAGCCAATGCAATATGTATGGACCACAATTAGTACCGATGACCTTGAAGGGTCTGTCCACTTCTACAACGTAGTGGTGGGGTTGCCTATTCAGCGCCGCTTTCCCACTGAAGGAGGAGAGATAGTCTTCCTTGGCGAAGGAGAGACCCAAATAGAGCTTATTAAAGGGCCTCATAAGGCCCCTAAAGTGGGAAAAGGAATCTCTTTGGGATTTGCCGTAGACTCTCTGGATGAGGCGCTGGCGATGGTGGCTTCCCACGGTATTGCCGTAGAGAGCGGCCCTTTTCAACCCAATGAGCACATCAGGTTCTTCTACGTTTTAGACCCTAACGGGGTGCGAGTGCAATTCTCTCACTCCTCTTGACGCTGAAAACCAAAAGGGCGGCCACGAACAACATGGCACTACTGGTCATCAAGGCGAACCCGAGAGAAGAGACTTCGGCCAGCCGGGTAGTTAAGTAAGGGAAGATCATCCGCCCTATAGTCCCGCTGACAATGTAGATGAGGGCAATAAACGCACTGTTTTTCGGGTACCAAGAGGCTGTCTCGACGATGTAGAGGGGGATTGCCGGTCCGGCAGCGAATCCACAAAGGGCAACTAGAATTAGGGCTAAAACAATGGAGGCGCTGAAAGGCAGCAGGGCAAGGGCCACCCCGGCAAGGAGAAAGCCCCCTAGGGTTAACGTGAGGGGCTTGGCCCCTCTTTGGAGCATAAAACTCGAAAGAAGCCGTGAGATGGCTATGCCGATCCAAAAGACTGTTAAAGAGGTCCCCACAATCGCTGGGGATTGGAGTAGCTCAACTTCGACATAGACCGGTATCCAAGTTGCACAGATTTGTTGACTGCCCATGTAGAGCATTAAGGAGAGGGTATAGAGGATGAAGCGCGAATCTTTCAAGAGGGGGAGGTTGCTCTCTTTTTGGATAGGGCTCTCTTTTCTAACTTCTCCGGTGCGCCCCTTTTTAAATATTAAGGCGAGG
>JBAYSE010000040.1:0-12664 GCA_041676265.1 Sphaerochaetaceae bacterium | reverse complement strand
TCTAAAAGCCTTAAGAAAAGAGGAGAGGTCAATGGTAAAAGAACAATTTCCGAATGGTTACCGCCCCCTAATGGACCAAAAACATACCGAAAAAGCGATTAAATTTGTTAAAGATACTTTTGAAAGGGAATTGTCGGGAGAATTGTACCTCTCAAGGGTAACCTCTCCCCTCTTTGTCCCCCAGGGCAGTGGCCTTAACGATGAACTCAATGGAACTGAAAAACCGGTGAGTTTTCAAGTTCCCCGTTTAAATAACCAAACACTCGAAATTGTCCACTCCCTAGCTAAATGGAAACGGATGGCTCTGGCTGATTACAACTTTGCCGTCAACACCGGGCTTTATACCGATATGAATGCCATTAGAGCAGAAGATCAACTCGATGCCATCCACTCTATCTATGTCGACCAGTGGGATTGGGAGTTAATAATTAAAGAAGAGCAAAGGACCCTTGATTACTTAAAATGTGTGGTTACTAAGCTTTATGGTGCCCTAAAGCGCACAGAATTTTTAGTAAGTGAACTCTTTCCTGTTTGCCAACCAACGCTTCCCGAAAAGATTAAGTTCATCCACAGCGAAGAGGCTTATGCTGCTTACCCAGAGCTCACCGGTGAAGAACGGGAGAGACAACTCGTTAAGGAGTATGGAGCAATCTTTTTAATTGGAATCGGCTACCCTCTAAACAATGGAGTAGCCCATGGGGGGCGGGCACCAGACTACGACGACTGGTCTACTGAGACCCACAAGGGCTACCACGGCCTCAATGGCGATATTATCGTTTACGATAGCGTTAGGGATGATGCCATGGAGCTCTCTTCTATGGGTATCCGCGTCAACCAGGAGGTGCTCCTCAGACAACTAGAAATGCGTGGTGAATTGGCCAAAAAAGAGCTATACTGGCATAAAAGGCTCTTAAACGGCGAATTCCCGCAAACTATTGGAGGGGGACTCGGGCAGTCCCGCATCTGTATGTTGTTGTTAAAGAAAGCCCACATCGGCGAAGTACAGGCCTCTATTTGGCCCAACTCTTTCTATAAAGAGGCCTTTAAACATAGTCTAAGACTATTATAACGGGGGGAGTTAAATGCGCATATTAAACTTTGGCTCAACTAATATCGATATTATCTTTGCGGTCGACCATATTGTTTTACCGGGAGAGACCATTAGTAGCACCAGCGTGGTGCGCTCAACCGGCGGAAAAGGGGCTAATCAATCGGTGGCAATTGCCCAAGCCGGCTCGCACCCTGTCTACCATGCGGGGAAAATCGGCCCCGATGGACTGTGGATAAAAGAAAAATTAGAGAGTAAAGGGGTAAATACCGACTATTTAATGGTGGGAGAGACCCCCACGGGCCAAGCCCTCATCCAAGTAGCCAAAGATGGCCAAAACTCCATTGTACTCTACGCCGGTAGCAACAAAGAGCTCACTAAATCCGAAATTGACAAGGTCCTCGCCGATTTTGATGAAGGAGATTGGGTAGTTTTGCAAAATGAGATCAACTTTATTGGTTATATCATGGAGCAAGCCCACTCTAAGGGGATGCAAATCTGTTTCAACCCCGCCCCTTTTGATGAGAGTGTCCTTAATCTCCCGTTAGAGTTCGTTGACCTGTTGGTGGTCAATGAAGTTGAAGCTCAAGGCTTATCGAAAATAGAGGTGCCTGAAGCAGCTTTAGATTACCTAACGTCTAAGTACCCCCACAAGGCTGTCATACTCACCCTAGGGCCTCTAGGGGCACGCTACGGCAAAGATAGCGAGCGACTCAGCTTCGGCACTTGGCAGGTGCCCGTAGTGGACACTACGGCAGCCGGAGACACTTTTATTGGGTGTTACGTAGCCAATATTGCCCAAGGCAAGAGCCCTCAGGAGGCACTCGAGTTAGCTAGTGCCGCCAGTAGCATCACTGTAATGCGTGAAGGGGCCCTCGATTCTATCCCCACTCCTCAAGAATTTTCTCTCCTCAATGCTTATAACCTCAAAGATTAGACCACCTCAAAGCGTTTGGGAGGGTCTGCCCCCTCCCTACCGGTTGTTACCGCCGCAGCCTTAGCAGCAAAGCTTAGAGCTTCTCTGGCCTGCTCCTCGGTAATAAATCCCGAACGCTTGAGATTATTCTCTTGCAAGAAGTTCAGCAAAGCACCACTCACCGTGTCTCCGGCACCAATGGTGTCGACAATTGGGTTGTCAACTGCCGGCACTTTAACATTTAGCCCTTGCGAATTGTGCCATTCTAACCCCTCTTTACCTTTAGTCAGGACAACTTGTTCAGCTCCGAGTTTTAAGAGTGATGCAACTCCATCAGCGAGACTTTTAGCGGGGAAGAGGTGCAAAAGGTCTTCATCCGAGAGTTTAACTAGGTAGGAGAGTTTTACGAACTCAAAGACCCTCTGTTGGTATCTAGCAAAATCGTCGATGACGGTCGGCCTTACGTTGGGGTCAAAAATTAGGTTAAAACGTGTTTTACCCACAGTTTGGAGGGCTTCTAAAATAGCATTTCCTGATTTTTCAAGGGCGACGGCTACCGAACCAACCAAAAGGTAATCTATCGCTGTGTACTGCTCAAAAACTCGTAAAATTTCCCCTTTGCTGAGCTCTGTAACGGTGGTGCCTTGGGTGTAGAAAACATAAGATGCTGACCCGCCCGTGTCGAGTTTAGCGAAACCTATCATGGAGTTCTGCTCAACATCACACAACCAAGGGACCAGCTTAACATTGTTTGCCTCAAGGAAAACCTGCATCTGTTTACCAAACATATCCTTAGATAACTTGCCTAGGTAGAGGGTAGAGGCGTTAAGGCGAGCTGTGGCGACAGCCGTATTGAGGGCACTGCCTCCGTTGTAGTAGTAAAATAGATCTTTACCATCGCTCCCTTTAGAGCCCACAAAATCGATTAAAGCTTCCCCTAGAATTGCTATCATCGCTCTCCTCCTCCTAATTGTCCTCTATAATAAAGCCCCCTAACCCCAAAAGCAAGTATGGCCACCGGTAAAGGTGGCCACTGACAGATAATTTAAGTGCGTCTAATTGGTAGCGCTTAAATCCATGATATGGGCAATAAAGGTGGCCATGAAGTTATCTTCAAATTTGTCACTGGTGAAGATGGATTGGATAAGGTCTTGTTGCAAAGTCTCCTGTAAGATGTAGGGATAGAGGAATTTAACATAATCGACCATATCCTGTGAAAGGTTCCCCTCTTCTATAGGGCGGGCTACTACGTAGGCCCCTCCTGATGCAAAAGGTTCTACTAGGGTATTTAACGGTGCCCCGTAGAGGGCTTTAATGGTGTCATTATCAAGGCTAATTGCCCTTAGATAACCACCACTGTCGGTATTGGAGAAACCAATAAAGAAGGAGGAGTTACCGGTATTGGGTACGGTAGATTCTACTTCGTAGAGTTTTAGTGCCTCACTTTGGGCCTTCCGCTTAAAATCTTCGCCCCCCTTGACCGCCTCGCTAAACTCACTTGCGGCTGTTTGTAAGTAGGTACTAACCGCTTGTGAATCGTTGCCAATGAAGAGTTTAATATCTTTCAGCACCTCAGGATCGCTCAAGTCGGCTAGGTGGGGGTTCTGCTCAACTTTGAAGAAGGTGTAGCCATCAACTGTGGCAAAGACTTCAGAGAGTGCCCCTTGTTTAGTCGCAAAGAGGAGATTTACAGCATCTTTATCGATAAATTCGTTTTGTATTTCATGGAAATAGTAGTTGCCTCGTCGGCCCCCCTCATCATGGTAGGCGTCTGTTGAGTTATTACGAGCCGCCTCGTCAAAAGAGAGCTCTCCATTGGCCACTTGTAAGCGCAATTCATTGGCTCGCTCTTCACTCTCAACAGAGATACTTGAGAGGTCTATAAGGGTAAAGAGGACGGAATTTGCCATGGCATACTGTTGAGTCAAGTCATCGGGATAGAGGGACGCATCGAAGACTACGTATTCGAAAGAGCGGGCTTTATCGCCAATGGCTGTGATAAAAGCGAGCTCTTGGGGACTCGTTAAGAGCGAGGCGATGTCATTAAAGATCATCTGCGCAGGTAGGCTTTCACTGATTTGTTGATGGACAAGGTTTTTAGACTCATTACTCGCCTGCTCATAGCTCTCACGGTCAAACTTGCCATCTTTTTGGTAAAGGCCACTGTCGATAATAGCTTCGTTGATAGCCTTATCGGTCACCTTTAAACCTGCTTTATGGGCCATCTTATCGATGGCGATGTGGAACACGGTTCCTTGGTAGGCGTTCATCCACACTTGATAGGCAACTGCCTGTGATGAGCCCTTACTCTGCTGAGCGTATCTCTGATACTGACGATGAAAATAGTTACCATTAGCGAAAGTGATAGGAGTGCCGTCCCAAGAGCCAAACTTAAGGGAGTCCCCTCCCCCTCTAGGACCAATAGCAGGAATTGCAACACCGGCAATTAAGGCAATCGCCACCAGAACCAGAATGACGTAGGTAATAACTCTAGAGAAAGTCATCTCCTCTCTCTTCTTAGGCTTCTCTTTCCCTTTTTCAAACTTAACAACACTTTTATCTTTTTCGGTGGGCGTCTTAGAATCGTTGGATGGCATGCAAAACCTCTTTAATGCTCAAAATTAACTATCCTTCAGGCAAGGATATCTAGAGAAAAATAACATGTTGGGTAGGGAGTGTCAATGTTGAACACCACCACCCCCGACTATCTTTTACCGTTTTACCAGATATTTTCTGACGTCAATAGCCACCGCTAGGACGATTATTAGACCACGAATGATGTACTGTAAGTAGGGGTTAACGCCTAAGAAGTAGAGGGAGTAGTTTATGGCTTGGAGGATTATCGCTCCAATTACAACCCCTTGGATTGTCCCTATCCCTCCACTGAAGGAGACTCCCCCTATAACACAGGCCGAAATGGCGTCAAGTTCGTAGTTAATACCGGTATTGGCCCCTACGGATTGGATTCTGGCAGCCTCTAGGAAGCTCGCTACACCGTAAAGTACTCCGGCCATTAGATAGACGAACATTATAGTTTTCGTGACATTGACACCCGATACGGCAGCGGCCTCTTTGTTCCCTCCGACGGCAAACATATTTTTTCCCAGCTTAGTCTTGTTCCAAATAATCCACATAATTACCGCTAAAATAGCGAAGTAGATGACCACTTTAGGGAATTTTAGAGAGCCTAGCATTATGTTACCGGCCGCTTTATCTAAGAAGTTGCGATCGAATGTACTTAATGCCTGTGCCGAGCCGGAAGGCTGACTTTCAATGTAGATACAGTTGGCACCATAGGCAATTAACTGGGTACCCAGTGTGATAATAAAAGCGTGCATATGGAGTTTCGAGACACCAAAGCCGTTGATTGCCGAGATGATGACACAGACGCAGATTGCCGCTAACAAAGGGACAATTAAGGGGAGTTGCTGGGTCATTCCGTGGTAATAACGGCTGGCATAGGTTACCGACTGCACCAGTGAAGCTGTCACTGCAGCCGATAGTCCCAGCATCCTTCCAATGGAGAGGTCGGTACCTTCCAAAACGATGATTCCGGCACATCCAAGGGCTAAAATCCCTTTGGTTGAAGCTTGCTTCATGATGTTCAAAATATTGTTGAGCCTGATAAAGTTAGGCCGGATGATACTGACCGTAACTAGAATTGCCCCTAATAAAATGTAGAGTGCGTAGTTTAGTAAGAATTCACCAATTTTTTTACTTTTTTCCATAGCTATGTTACCTGTCCCTTAGATAAATCTTCCAGCAAGCTTCAGGATGTGTTCCTGCTCACCTTCAACTCCGTCGAAATCTTTGCCGCGCTCAACTATTCCGGACAACCTCCCGTTACTCATGACCAGGATGCGGTCACAAATCCCGAGCAATTCAGGCATCTCAGAAGAGACCATAATAATCCCTTTGCCCTCCCTAGCCAGATTTATAATTAGTTGATAAATCTCATATTTAGCCCCTACATCAATACCACGCGTCGGTTCATCGAGAAGTAGTATCTCGGGATTAGTCAGCAACCATCTACCAATAATAACCTTCTGCTGATTCCCCCCTGATAAACTCCTAATGGCCGTTTTGGCCGTGGGGGTCTTAACCCTCAAACTGTCAATGGATTGGCGCGTATCTTTGTGTATTTTGCGCTGTGAGAGCAAAATTTTACCGTAATTCTTAATATTGGCAATTACCGTATTGAAGTAGATGTTCATCATAGGGAAGAGCCCCGTGGCACGCCGCTCTTCGGTAATAAGGGCAAAACCGTTGCGTTTGGCAACCTCAGGTGAGGTGTTTTCGATAACCCGCTCTTCAACTATAATTTCACCCGACTCTTTAGTGAAAACCCCAAAGATTGTATTGAGCAGTTCAGTGCGGCGTGACCCGACGAGCCCCGCTATCCCTAAAATTTCCCCTTTGCGAAGGATGAAACTGACATCACTAAAAGTAGGGGGGTACTTCCCTGAGAGGTTCTTGACCTCCATCATGACCCCGGCAGGCTCATTATTTTTAAAGGGAAACCGGTTGGTTAACTCACGGTTCACCATCAATTTGATAATTTGGTTATTGTCGAGCTTATGGGCCGGCTCAGTGGCAATCCACTGGCCATCTCGGAGTATTGTAATATCGTCAGAAATCCTCAGAATCTCATCGATTCTGTGGGAGATATAGATAATTCCCACCCCTTGGGTGGTCAATTTTTTTATAATTCTAAAGAGATGTTCTACCTCTTTCTCGGTGAGGGAAGATGTGGGTTCATCCAATACGACAATTTTTGAGTCGTAGGAGACCGCTTTGGCAATTTCAATCATCTGTCTTTGTGAGACCGAAAGAGTTCCGATTATAGCGGTGGGGCTAATATTAATCTCCAATTCATTGAAAATAGCCATTGTCTCTCTGATCATCTTTTTGGTGTCGACAAGCCCCAACTTGGTAAGAGGCAGGCGACCGAGCCACACATTTTCCATCACATTGCGGTGTAAAACCTGGTTCAGCTCTTGGTGAACCATCGCAACACCACTGTCTAAGGCATGTTTTGGGTTGTTAAAGTTGACCTCTTCCCCCTCAATGAAGATACTACCGCCATCTTTCTTGTAGATTCCAAACAGGCATTTCATCAAAGTTGACTTACCGGCTCCATTTTCCCCCATCAGAGAGTGGATGGTCCCTTTGCGCAACCTGAATTGAACTCTATCGAGTGCGTGTACCCCAGGGAAAGATTTATCGATGTCAATCATCTCTAGCAAATAGCGCTCTTGATGCTCCATAGTTTCCTACTGTCCATTCTATTTTTTGACATGGAGGAGGCACTTTCGTACCCCCCCCAAGCTTTAATAGTCTCAATAGTTAGTTATTAACTACTTAATCGACCTCAGTAATTTTGGCATACGGGATACGAATACAAAAGAAATCATCTTCTGTTGTGTAAACGTAATCGGTTCCATCGAGCCATTCTTTACCTAAGGCACCATTGTAAGCGATGCGGATATTAGCTTTCCCCATAGCATCTCCGTCCTGCTGTACAGTGGCGGTCATTCCACCATTCTTGATTGACTCAAGAGCAGCGTCAATGGCGTCTACCCCGATAACAACGATTTCAGGATCGCCGGGCCTGCCGGTGTTGTAACCGTTGGCGTTCAATGCAGCAACTGCACCGAGACCCATCATGTCATTGTTTGCGAAGATAACTTCAATCTTACTGCCAACGCTGGCAAATGTGGCGGTAATCGCATCCTGGGCCTGAGCCTGGTCCCAGTTACAGACTAAGGTGTCGGCTACCGGCTCTAATTTGAGTCCTAATTCTCTGGCAGTCTCAACAGAGTACCTGGAACGGGCAATAGCTTCGTCGTTGTTGGGCTCGCCCATCAACATAACGTACTGTAAGACGCCGTCGCCGTTGCGGTCAATTGACTTATTTTTCTGGTAAAGGTCATACAGGATTTCGCCCTGCATGTCACCCGCCTGGCGTGCCAAGGTTCCGATAAAGATTGTACCGGTATCGACTAGAACCGACTGGGTTGTCTCGGCTGCGGGCTGTTTGTTGTAGAACAAGTAGGGAATTCCGGCAGCTTCAAACATATCGACCAAGACCTGCCCGTTGGCAACCTCCGCTAAGTTAATAATGACGAAATCGGGATTTTGTCCCGAAATAATGGTGGCTTGCTCTATCTGTTTCGCCATATCGTCAGCGGCATCGTGCATGGTAAGTTTGATCTCTCTTCCTAGCTCTTTCGAGTAGATACCTGCCCATTTGTCCATGGCAAAGCGCACAGTTGAACCGTAAGTATCGTCAAACTTCCACACCAAAACGTGAATATCCAACGCATCAGTAGCTTTCTTTTCTTTCGCTCCGCCGGCAAACAAGCCAACAGCAACAGCTAGGATACAAAGGATTAATCCCACCTTTTTCATATTCTACCTCCTAATAGAAAATTTGGTGATTACTTGAGGAAAAGTCCAACCTTTAGGTTTTTTTTTGCAAAGGCCAAACAAATCCCTATCAACTATCTTACTTTACATTTTCGTTACTGTAAATGTTTTATTTATGTAGTGTAATTGTTAACGTAGTGATTTTTTATTACAAAAGCGAGTTAATCCCATTACAGAGAGGGGGTGAATTGACAATAATTGGGACACTCGCTATAGTTGCCACCGTTACAACATACATACGGGTAGTAGCGCAGGGGCTAGCGCACTTGGTTCGGGACCAAGGGGTCGGAGGTTCAAATCCTCTCTACCCGATTAAACTATTTAACGGGGATAAACTCTTTAACCTTTTGACTGACAATAATCTGCTCTCGCCCTTCTTGCAGAGAGGCGATTTGGCCGGTTGCCACTGCCTGAACGAGCATGTTGCCTAAAGCCGTGGCCTCTACCGGTCCGGCATAGACTGTCAAACCCGTCTCATCAGCACTCCATTGGTCAAGGATTTCGTTCTTACAGCCTCCCCCGATGATATGGAGAGAAGTATATTTTTTCCCCGTAGTGGCGCTCAGGTGTTCAATGGCTTGTGCATAAGCCTTGGCTAGTCCACGGTAGATTGCCACCATGTACTCACCCTTACTGTGCGGTCGCTCAAAACCGAGCTCTGCACAGTTAGCCGCTACGCGGTCTATCATTAGGTCTTCGGGGACACTCTGGTTGAGGTAGCGGTAATCGTTGGGGTCAATATATCCGGAATAGTTTGCCTCAGCGAGGGTTTCACGGTCTAAGTCAGCCCAGTTGATCTCTTCACCTAAACTCTTCCAGTAGTTGACACACTCTTGTTGAATCCACATCCCCATAATGTTCTTTAAGAAGCGGATATTCCCGTTTACCGCCACCTCATTGGTAAAGCCGCTCTCCAAAGCCGCTTGACTAATTATAGGCACAGGGGACTCTACCCCTAATAGACTCCAAGTCCCACTGGAGATGTAGAGGAAGTCTTGGCCGGTTTTTGAGGGGACAGCGGCCACCGCCGAGGCTGTGTCGTGACTTCCCCCCGCAACCACCACTACCCCTTGGGGAGCTTTAAGTTCTTTCTCTAAGCGTGCCTCTAATGGCCCTATAACTGTGCCACTGCTCACAAGAGATCCAAATAGAGCACGGGGGAACTTAAGGGCATCAATACTCTGCCAATCCCAATCTTTGGTAACCGGATTGTAAAGCTGGGTAGTTGAAGCGTGGGTTACCTCATTAACCATGACCCCCGTGAGCCAATAGCTAATTAGATCGGGAAGGGAGAGGTAGTGCCGGGCCACACTGAAGGTGGCCGGGCGCTGTTTTTGCATTGCATATAACTGGTAAATAGTATTAAAGGGGTGGAAGGCAAGCCCGGTTCGTTCAAAAATTGCCTCTTTTCCGAGCTTCTGGGTGACCTCTTCAACAAGGCCTTCGGTGCGTAGGTCGCGATAGTGGTAAGGCAGGGCAACCAAAGAACCGGTTTCATCAAGGAGGCCGTAGTCGACACCCCAAGAATCTACTCCGATGGAGACGACTTCATCGCCATACTTTTGAAAAGCCTCTTTTATGCCCTTCTTAATCTCACTGAAGATATAGATAATATCCCAGTGGGATTCTTTCAGTAAAAAGTCACTGCGTGTTACGAAGCGATTGGTCACCTCAAAACCCGACAAATCTCCCACTATTACCCGCCCGTTAGAGGCTCCTAGGTCGACTGCAATATGCTTAGCCATGCTTCCCCTCCCCAGTTAATCGTTATGTTTCGCACCATTTTCTAGCAAATATTTCTCTGCTTCAAGGTTCCAAAGCCCGTTGTGTCTCTCCACAATTTCTGCTAAGGCAGCGAAGAATGGATCCTTTTTTCCCACTTCAGCAAAATCTGCGATGGCTGTCAAGGGGATTTCATAGTGGGTGTAGATTAACTTCTTACCACCGGGAATTGAGGGCAGGTTAATAACCGTTTCGGGAACTGCGTTGAGCCCTCCAATGTGGGTTATCATACCGGAGGGGTTAATCAATCCCTTCTCCATCATTTCCAAAGACTCCCTTAAATCGTCGGTATTACCACCGCTGGTCCCCACAATATGGGTTGAGGCATAGTGAACGTTGTAGAAGTTCAGCTCAGCTTTAAAATCGGTCCTTTCGGGGCCGGCAAAGAAGTTTAAACAACCATCTTTAGCTAAAATAGCGTCACCTTGCTCAACGACCGGTCTCACAGGGGCCATGACGAAGACATCGTTGTAGCCTTTCCCACCGGAGAGTTCCATCAATTTCGCTACGGGATCTTCACATTCGCGAGTGTTCAAATAGATCAGCTTAACGCCGTTTTGGGCCGCATCCTCAACAGTATAGAGCTCAGCAGCTCGGGCTAAGCGTTCGGCATCTATATCGGTGACAACCATTAAGGAGGGCTTTCTCTCCCGATGAATACCGTAATCAATCGCACTTAACCCCATCGGTCCTACGCCGGCTAAAATAGCAACATTACCCCCTTCGACGATTCCCATGTCGTGGACATAAGAGCCTCCGGTGGTGTGGTACATGGCGTGGTAGGTGCCGACAATACAAGAGACCGGCTCAGCCAGTGAGCCCATGAAATAGGCCTCGCCCTCATATGTTAACAGACAGTCCATCTCCATCACTTCGTTGGGAAGAATCATGTAGGTGGCGTCTCCGCCGGTGTACATGTAAGAGTAGCCGGGAGCTTCCAGAGATCCTTTGTAGTTCAAAGCCGGCTGGATGGTAAATCTTTGGCCGGGTTTAAATTTGTCGGCCCATTTAGCGCCAACTTCTTTAATCTCTCCACACAACTCGTGACCCAACATAATAGGATTTTTGTCGATATCTTTAGGGATCCGTTTGTGATCCGGTCCCTGAGCAGCGGCTTTATGATCACTCATACAGACACTATTGGTGACGACACAGGCTAAAATTTCGTCATCTTTGATGGCGGGAAGTTCAAACTCTTCAATCCGTAAATCATTTTTCCCATACAATCGAACAGCTCTTGTTTTCATAGCATTCCTCCTGCTTAATTTAGCATTACCTGACCGCCCGTTACCGGCACGGCCTGACCTGTTTCATATTTTTGTTCTACCACATAGCAAATAGCGCGCACCACATCTTGGGTCGCACACCCCCTGTTGAGGGGTACCTTTGCCTCGTAAAACCGGCGCACATCGTGCAATGTCTTCGCTGACGGCACCTTGCCGGCCTCCAAGTACTGGACAAAAAGCCCCTTTTCAGGGTCTGACCAGAGAGGCCCATCAAGGAAATTACCCGGACAGATAGCATTGACCTTAATATTGTCACTGACCAACTCCAAAGCAAAACTTTGGGCGAGTCCAATGACCCCAAATTTTGCCCCCGCATAGGCACTGTTCTTATTGGACCCTTCCAAGCCACTTTTACTACTGATTACAATGATGTCACTCAAAAGCGTCCCATTACTCCCCATATTCTGATAAGCCAGTTGCCGGGAGGCAAATTTGGAACAGATAAAGAAACCGGTGTAGTCAACATCGGTGACAAACTGGAAATCTTTTAGGGTAAGCTCTTTGACACTCCCCGCCCGTAGTACCCCCGCATTACTAATAAATATATCGAGGCTACCGGTGGTGAGGGCGACCTCATTGAGCATCTCTTCAACCGAATCCTCAACGGTAACATTGACGTAGAGGGGGATGGCCACCTCCCTCTTGTATTGGCTGTTAAGCTCCCTAGCTAGCCCTTGGGCCCCTGTTAAGTTCATATCGGCGATATAAACAAAACCACCCTCAGCTATAAGGCCTCGTACAATACCCTCGCCAAAGCCTTGGGCTCCACCGGTTACCAGGGCAACTTTGCCCTCCATGATATTGCCGCGGGTAACTTTGCGCTCTACTGTGGGGTCTTTAGAGACACCGCGCTTTTCACGGGCTTCTTCTAAAGTGGCTCCTAAGGCCATGCTCCACGCCTCACCGGCAATTTTTATACTTCGCGGATACCGTTTATGCTCCTCTATAAAGAGGCTTAGGGCCCCTTGCCACTCCTTGACAGTCTCGTGGGTAACCTCTTTGTTAACTAAAGTCAGCTCTGCCACCGAGTCTTCGTGGCAGGTGACAATCAAAGGGGTCTCTCCATCACTGGTCATTCCCCTAATAATCGGGGCTATTAGCTCTTTTTTGGGTTTCATACTCCCTCCTATTAGCCAAATGCTTTCTGGGCTAAAGCAATGATTGAACTGGGATTAAACGGGTCCATCTTTCGCCCTAATTGGC
>JBAYSE010000039.1:0-12791 GCA_041676265.1 Sphaerochaetaceae bacterium | reverse complement strand
TCCTCCAAAATAGGCGCATTAATATCGCTCTTGAGGCAATGGAGATAATGAGACGAGAAGTTGGTGGCGAACTCTTATTAAGGGGAAATGCCGATCAAGGTCCCTACTCATTGGCAATGTTGGCTATGGGAATCACCGAATTTATGATGAGTCTCTATGACAATCCGGAGGGCTCAATTGCTTTGATGGAGCGTGCGTTTGAAGTCCACATGGAGTTTCATCGCCTAATGAAGCAAGCCGGTGCCGATATCACCAGCTTTGGGGACAGTTCGTGTGGCCCGGACCTCATTAGCCCTGAGATGTACAGGAAGTTCGCTCTCCCATTCCATAAACGGATGGCCAATGAATTAAACAAAGCGGGGATTACTACCATCTGCCACATCTGTGGTAATTTAGACTTAATCCTAGAGGACCTTGTGGAGGTTGGTTTCCCAGCGATAGAAGCTGATTATAAAACCGACATAGTAAGGGCTCAAAAGATATTAGAAGGTAAAGCCGTAATGTTTGGCCCTATCGACCCCTCGGGAGTCTTCTACTATGGGAACCCAGAGTCAATTAAAAGTGAAACACAACGAGTTATATCGATCTTTAATAACAAAGGATTGGTAGTAGGGGCAGGATGTGCTCTCCCCCATGGTATCCCTAAAGAGAATATTAGGGCTTATGTGGCAGGTGTTGAGAGCTGGTCCCATTAGGGGAACCCCGATTGCGACTATATTTTTGAAAGCTCCACGGAATTTTTCCGTAGGAGCTTTTCTCTTGTGTTAGAAAGACAAGCCTAATAATGTGTGCACTTATTAAAAACTATTGCTATTTACAACTCAAATGGTTACTATGCTCTACAGTGTTGCTATTGCAACGAAAAGAAGCCTATGAAAAATTACGATGACTTGTTACTTAACTCCCCCCTCTTCTCGGAATTAACTAGAGGAGAACTCTGTCACATTTTAAATTGCTTGAAAGCTAAACAGAGGAAATTTAGCTCTCAGGAGTTTATAATTCGAGAGAGTGAACAACTAGAGCATGTAGGAGTTGTTTTAGAGGGTCGAGTGCAGATTCTTACTGATGATGCTTTGGGCAACCGCTCTATTAACCTTAAATTGGGCGCCGGTGAGCTCTTTGGGCATGTAGCGGCTACCAAACTGGCGACGGTCAGCCCTGTTTCGGTGATGAGTGAAGGCGAGACAACCATCCTCTTCCTCAACTTCCACAATCTGGTAGTCCCCTGCAGTAATGCCTGCAACTTTCACGCGAGGGTTATTGAAAACATGATGAACGTCTTAGCAGAGCGCAACCTGATGATGAACCGCAAACTCTCAATCCTCTCTAAACGGAGTATTCGAGAGAAACTGCTGGCTTACCTCACATGGCAAAGCCACGATAGCGGCAGTCAAGAATTCTCAATCCCCTTTAATCGGGATGAACTCGCCGATTACCTTAGTGTCAATCGGAGTGCCCTCTCTAGGGAACTCTCTAAAATGATTGGTGAAGGCTACTTCCATAATGAGCGTAACCACTTCAAATTAAACAACAAAGTGTTAGCTAGTCATTAATATAATCGATTAGTTTCAAAGCTCTCTCGTGCCAAGAGGAGGGAAGGCCCCAGCGGTCCCCCTCTCCACTCTTTATAGGTGAAGGCGCATTCCCTAAAATAGTGCAAGACAGGAGAGGATTGGGGTCGTAAGGGACATACAGGGTGATGATTGTGTCGACTCTGTAAGCTATGCTGTTATCGCTGTACTTGCCGAGGGAGACGGGAACCGTCGAGATAACAGCGATATAAAAGAGGTCGCTAAGGGTAATCTCTTCTCCCTTCCGATGGTAGAAGTTTCTCCCATTTTCCACAAAAATTACCTTCCCTTTGTAGGGTAGTTCACATTGTTCAAGTGAAATTCTCCGGTTGGCAACCTCTTTTAAAAACGGCTCGTAGATCTCTAAAATCTGATCATTCTCCTCTTTGTCAAAAGGGAGGAACTGTAGCCCGCCATCGGTAAGAGTTGGCCCCGAGAGGGCACAACGGTAGTTGGGGATCAAGTCGATAGTGTAAAGCTCGCCTCCATCAAACCCGTTGCGATAGACGAGGCGATTGTCTAAAAGTTGAAGGCCAGAAGCCTGGTCTTCGGATATAAGGCGGGTATTTGAGCCATCTAGCTCGGAGAGGTAAAGCCCATGATCATCACGGGCAGTCACTAAGGTGTACCCCTCAGTGACATATTCGCGCACACCGCAGATGATACTCTTAATAGTGCCACTGTCAAAACTTTGCCTCTTTAGACATCCGTCACTCAGGAAAAACAGGCCATTGCTACCAATGGTCGCCTTCTCATAGGTTCCTCCAGCGAGGGTTTTAACGCTTTTTAAGCTTTCCCTTGCAATAAATTCCAACTTCCCGTTGTTGAGGAGGTAGAAGTAGTTGTCATCAAGGCCAATCAGCTCGCCACTCTCTTTCAAGAGGAGTCCTTGACTCAGGCTGAAGAGGTCTCCCTTTTCAGTAGAGAAGAAGAGCTCTCCTGCGTAGAAGTGAGCTCTGGTGACAGCTTCAACAGAGAGTTCGCTCTCCTCATAATCTTCCAGATTAAGAGCCAAGAGCTTTTTATTTTCCAAGACAATGAGTTGCCCCTCCCACAAGGCTAGCAGAGTGCCGTTAGTAGCAAAGAGGAGTTCATCGGAAGGGGAAATCTTTCCAATTAGATTTTTATGGAGGCGTTGTAGGTAATTCACCTCTGAATCAGCATCAAAGACCATTTTACGTACAAAATAGAGGTTGTCCTCATCGCCTAAAATATAACCACCATTGTTCAAGTTGGCTGGGTTGTTCCCGCGTAGTGGTAGTCGGTAGTCGACCAATTCTTCGTTAACAACTTCCTGGAGGTGCTGAGCCATCGCCTCGTCAATTACCAACCGTTCAGTCGTACAACCGAAGAGCGAGAGGGAGAATAAGATTAGCAGTGCCATCTTTGAAATCTTAACCATCGTATGTAAGACTTTAGCTACTGAACTATTCCCCGTCAAGCTGAGTTTTACTTTTTGAGGCGTACATCGATCTTATTGACGTAGTTTTTGAGCCTAGCGATTGTTGCTGCCTTACTACGATTTCTCTTGGGAATTTTGTTGATTTCGTTTTCTATAAAAGTCGCCATTGTCTCTATCAAATCGTTTTGTTGTGAGATAAAAGCAAACTGGGGTGCCGTATACTTAAAGACCACCATACTCTGCCCCTTTATGGCAAAGAGCTGAATCCCCTGCACAATATGTTTTTGTGGGACGATATAGAGCCTAAAGTTAGCATTATTTTCTAAGGTATCGATTAGCTCTAACAGATGGGCCTTAAACTCTTGGGGGGTGTAAAAGAAAGAGTGATTACTGAGCAGTTCGGGGATAAGAGCAGGCACTAACCCTCTAATAACATCGGTAATCCGCGGTAAACTAGTCACCACTTTGTAGCTTTGGGTAGCTAAGTTCTCTTTAATAGAATTAAGGCGCTCAGCATGGTTAGAGAGAATTCTCTGCTGCTCCTCCTGACTAATATTGCCCCTGTCTAGGATTTTCTCGATTAAAGCGGGGCTCATCCCTGCTAAAAGAGAGCCTTGCAGAGAGTAGGTCTGAATCTTGGATTTGTCAAAGAAACTGGTCCCGGCGTCTAGGTAGTTCTTTATTTCAATTCCGGTGTAGACGCGTATCAAGGGGTGACAAAGACCACGCTGAATTTTAAAACTATTAACTTCGTCTTGGACTAATCTAGCCTCTTGGCTGTAGAAGTAGGCAATATTTTCCTCTAGTTCACCCCGTACGCTGACACTGGTTACGGTGGCTACCTCTTGTAAGGTAAAGGCCGTGTGGTTAAACATATCGTCGCGTTTAGTCGGATAGTAATAGCTTTTTATAGCGCCTGTTAAGTAGAGGGGGAGCCACTTCTCAATGGCTATTACAAGGTCACTGCTTTTGCGTTGCAACGTGTGGATAATCTCAATTTTCACCCGATTTTTAATAGTTAATTGGAGCAGGTAGGCCCACAATTGGGCAAAAGCTGGGTCGCTGAAGATCCAATCGATAGACTCATCGCTGTAAAGGTAGAGCTTTTTTCCACTATTTTCCCGTTTAATAGCCTCCAGGAGGAGTTTTACGGTAGCGGCCCTAAGTCCCTTTCTACCTCTAAAGAGCTCTCTGAACATCGGTGTACCAATCGGTGGGGAGGGTAGGTCAATTTGCCGTATAGGGCGCTGTAGGTTATCGCTATTGCCTATGGTGTTTACGAGTCTAGAGATAACCTCTTTTGCAATGGGAGATTCTCCCTCTAGCCAAGTGATGAGATATTTAACCATGTCGTCAGTTTTAACATCCCGCCCCTCATAGTGGCGTCCTGTTAACTCAAGGAGGGCAACTTTCTGAAAATCTTCCTTAGCCCTCTCAGCAAAAAACTGGGCGATTTTTGGTAAATACGGAGAGGAGAGGGGCACCTGACGTTCTCCGGTTCGCCAACGGCTAATTAAAGAGGGGTCGACAGCGAGCTCTTGGCTAATCTCAAAGTTTGTCGTGTGCACCATCTTCATTAAGAGATTAAATTTTTGATTGAAATCCATAATAAGAGAAAACCTCAGTTCTAGCAGAATTGTTGTAGATTGTAACAAAGAAGGGATTTTTCATCTACTACCTTAAAAATCACGCATATGCTAGGGTAGGGTATGGAATTACCTTGGCTCCTACAAAGAGAAAATATTGCTAAAATCGAGGGCAATAAACTGTTAATTGGGGATCGGCGACGCTACCCTTTTGAGAAGGCCTTTGTTACCTGCTCAACCATCAACGAAATAGTTGAAGCCCTCAAAACGATGGTCACCCAGGGGGGCGGGCCCCTCCAAGTAGCCCTGACTACCTTACGTCTTTACGCCAATTCCCCCTGCAAAGAACTCAAAAGAATTGCCTCCCTGTTAGCCTCTGCGCGACCCACCAATACGACAATGGCCCGCACTTTAGACAAATTGTTAAAAAGGGTTGATGCCGGCGAGCCTCTCATCCCTTTACTAGACGCGCTTGAAGCCGCTTACGACGAAGATTACCGTCAAATGGGACGCTATGGTGCCGCTCTTATCAAAGATTCCAGTGTTATTTTGACCACCTGCTTTGCCGAACACTCTTTTATCTACTCCCTCTTGTTGGCCCGTGAAGCGGGCAAAGAGGTGCACGTATTGGTGGCCGAAACGCGCCCCTACCTACAGGGCTCACGCCTAACGGCACCTTCCCTCTGTGAAGTGAACATCCCTTGTGAAATTATTAGTGATGCCATGGGAGCCCATTATATGGCGAATGGTGAAGTAAACCATTACATGACCGCCTGTGATGCGGTGGCCATGGATGGGACGGTTGCCAATAAGGTAGGCACTCTAGCGAATGCCATTGCTGCAACCTACTACTCTATCCCCTATACTGTACTGGCCCTCTCGCCCGATAACTCGCTAATCACAGGAGAGTCTATTGTTCTTGAAGAGCGCGACGGGAAAGAAATTCTGCAAATCAGGGGCGTTTACACCACTCAGCAGAACTTAAAAGGGCGCTACCCCTCCTTCGATAAAATAGAGCCCTCTTTGATTACCAATATAGTAACCCCTCAGGGGATCTTTGCCCCTAATCAAATAAGCGAGGCCTACCTATGAAGAAAGGGATAATCGGTGGCACAGGGTGCCTCAAGCTCTTTGAAGGCGAGCGCCAAGCGGTAGAAGTTACCACCCCCTACGGTCAGATCCCCCTCTATGAGATTAATGACACCCTTGTGTTTCTGTTACGCCATGGAGCAAACCATAATATACCACCCCATAAAATTAATTACCGGGCTAACATCTGGGCTTTAAAAGAGGTGGGAGTAGAAGCCCTGTTCGGTATTTATGCCGTGGGCTCCATTACTGAAACCTTGCAAGTAGGGGAAGCAGCCCTTGTCGACCAGTTTATCGACTTCTGTGGAGGACAGCGAATCTCTACGTTCTTTGACGAAGAAGTTACCCACACTCCTCTTAGCACCCCCTACAGTGCAAGGCTTAATCATGCCCTCATTGAGCAGGCCCAACAATTAAACTTCCCCTTAGCGCAGAAGGGAGTCTATGTCTGTACCAATGGTCCCCGCTTAGAGAGTGCCGCTGAAATTGAGATGTTCCGTCGCTGGGGAGGCGATTATGTGGGGATGACCGCATCTAGTGAAACGATTTTAGCCAATGAGTTGTCCTTAGAGTTTTCCGCTATAGCCTACTCCATTAATTGGGCAACCGGTGTTAAAGAGGAGCTCTCCTTTCTGCCACAAGCCCAGAGGGAGAAGCTCCTCGAAAAGATAGTTCACTTAATCGTTGTAGCGGATACTCTCCCAAAGGGAATTATAGAGCGCTAAATCGGCCCCTAAGTTCATCTTCAACTCATACCCCTCTAACTCTTCAACCCGGTAAAAGGGGGTGCTCTTCATATATTTCCCCGCTTCAGTATTAACAGACGCCGGGAAATGGAAGCGATCCAGAAATTGGGCGTAGATTTCGGGTGTATGGATGAAGTTGATAAACAAATGGGCTGCCTCAATATTATTTGCCCCCTTGGGAATCACCATAGAGTCGAGATACATCGGGCCACCGCTCTTAGGGAGAAAGAAATCAACCTCATCCCAGCGGTTCTCGTCAAGCTCTTCATAGATCGCCTCCGCGTACCCCTGCACCGCTAGAAATTCTCCACTGGCAAAGCTTTTGGCAAACCCTTCGGCATCAAACTTTACTAAGTTGGGTTTCCACTCTTTGTTGATTAAGTTCAGGGCTGCCTCCAACTCCTTAGGGTCCGTAGAGTTGACTGAGTAGCCTAAATAGGCGAGGGCATCGCCAATTACCTCACGCATATCGTCGAGCATGCTCATGCGGTGATCTAGTCTTTTATCGCTAAAGAGGGACCAGTCGCGACTATAAGAGGCCACCTTCTTCCGGTTGACGGCAATACCTGCCGCTCCCATGTAATAGGGGACCGACCAAGACATATCGGTGTCGTAAGTCGCTTTTTCGAGCACTATTGGTGAGATGTACTTAAGATTGGGGATTTTCTCCTTATCTAGGGGCAGGAGCATCTTCTCGTTAATCATTATCTCGACATAATCTTGCGAAGGGAAGACCACATCGTACCCCTTAGCTCCCCCTTTAAGTTTGGCAAACATGTCTTCATTGGAGGCAAAGTAGTCGATAACCACCTTTATACCGTAGAGCTCTTCAAATTGCTCTATAATATTTTCAGGGGTGTAATAGGTCCAGTTGTAGAGATGCAGCACTTTCTCTTCTTTGGTACATCCTGAGAAGAGAAACAAGAATAACAGGGTTAGAAGTAGAGAGACCTTTTTCATTTTATCCTCATAGATAAATTAGGATGGAGGCACCTAGGGTGTCTTTTGTTTTAACTGGAAGCGGCGATTGTCTTTAAAAATCTCCTAAAGGTGAGGGCCATAACCATTATGGCTAACACTAAGATAAGAGAGAGGGCATTTACCACCGGGGAGACCCCGTAGCGAATCATCGAGTAGACGTAGAGGGGGAGGGTAGTCGAGCCCGGTCCGGCTACAAAGAAGGTAATTACAAAGTCTTCTAAGCTCATAGTAATCGCCATCAACATACTCGATAAAAGGGCCGGCACTATGGAAGGAATAATTACTTTGGTTAAGCCCTGGCGTTCGGTAGCCCCTAAGTCGCGTGCCGCTTCAATGATTGAGAAATCGAACTCATCAAGGCGGGCTGAGACCAATAACAGGACAAACGGCAGGTTAAAGGTAGTATGAGCCACGAAGATGGAGAACATCCCCAAGGGGATTTTTACAGCCGAGAAGAAGATCAACATCGAGATACCGATAATAACCTCAGGGAGGATCATCGGTAGGAAACTAATTATTTGGATGTAGGAGCGAGCCTTAAAACGGTACCATTTAATCCCTACAGCGGCTAAGGCTCCTAGGAAAGTTGCCACTAAACTACTGGTGATAGCGATAATAAAGCTATTGAGAAAAGCTTTCCATAGTTGGCGCGACTCGAAGAGTAGCTTGTAGTACCACTGGAGGGAGAACCCCGTCCAACGCATCCCTTTTGAGGCGTTAAATGAGTAGGTAATAACGACAAAGAGGGGCATGAACAGGAAGAGAATCACTAAAACGAGGACAGTGTTAGAGAAACCCAAACGGCGATGGTCCTTGAAGAGTTGCTGGCGGGGGGGACTCACCTCCCGGGGGGGTGTCACTAGAGTGGTTGGTTTGAGCTTGGTCTTTTTGCGATTCATAGCACACCCCTTTTATTCTGCACCCGCTCCTGCTGGCTACTAACCAACATCCAAACTACTCCAAGGGTACTTAGCAGCGTAATAATTAGTGAAAACGCTGAAGCCAAAGGCCAGTTACGGGTCTTGGTAACTTGGTCAACTATAATATTGCCAATCATGTAGGAGTCTTTACCACCCACTAATAACGGCGTAGTGTAGGCTCCAAAGATGGGAATAAAGGTAAAGATTAAGGCGGTGATTACCCCACTTTTAATGCTAGGCAAAAGGACGCTGAAGATAGCTTTACGTTTGGTCGCCCCTAAGTCCCGCGCTGCCTCTAAAAGTTGGAAGTCGAACTTGTCGATAGTGGTAAAGAGGGGGAGGATAGCGAAGGGGATATTAACATAGACTAAAACTGTAATTACGGCACCTTGGTTGTAGATCAGCGAGAGGCTCTCTTTAATGAGACCCAAGGAGCGTAGCAGTTCGTTAACAAATCCTTCACTGGAGAGGATCGCTATCCAAGCATAGATTCTAATTAAAGAGTTTGTCCAGAAGGGGACAATTACCAATGCTAACCAGAATATTTGGTGGCGACTGCGGGCCATGGCATAGCCACACGGGAGGGCTAGCAACAGTGTGATAGAAGTCGCAACGACTGAAACCCAAAGGGTACGCCACAATACCCGCATAAAGGCGGGGTTAAACATCTCTTTGTAAGCATTGAGGGTAAATTGCCATTCAACACCGCCGTAGAGTCCTTTTTTCAAAAAGCTGTAGAGGACAATGATGGAGAGGGGGACTAAGAAGAAGAGGGTCAGCCAGAGTCCCATGGGGGCGGAGTAGATTAAACCGGACCGACGTGCTCTGTTCATGAGTCGATTACCTCAACAATGTAGCCATCTTCGGCACTCCAAGAGACGTAGACCTGCTCTTTCCACTCAATTTCAGGCCCTTCATCCATATAATTGGCGTGTTGCTGAAGAACTTTCATCACCGTACCGTTATCCAACAGGACGTAGTACTTCGATTGAAATCCGCTGTAAATTGGTTCCTCAACAATCCCTTTGAAGAGGTTAATATCTTTACTGACGTGGGTAGGCCGGTCGGTAGTAATCTTTACCTTCTCCGGACGGACCGTAAAAGAGACTAGTTGCCCCTCAGGAAGATTGTCGTAATCGGTGACCAGTATTTCACTATCCAACTCCTCAATGTAGAGGGTGGTTAAGAAATAGTCGTGCAGAGGGACACACTTACGCACAGTGGCCGGGAAGAGATTTGTCTCACCAATAAAACGGGCGACGAAGTCGGTCGCTGGGTTTTCGTAGATCTCAAAAGGCTCCCCGATTTGGAGAACTTTGCCTTGGTTCATGACGGCAATCCGGTCACTGACCGAAAGTGCTTCACTCTGATCGTGGGTAACATAGATAAAAGTGACCCCAATTTGATCGTGCAGATGGTCGAGCTCGACTAAAAGGTTTTGCCGTAACTTCGCATCAAGAGCCGACAGTGGTTCATCTAAAAGGAGAACATTGGGCTCATTTATTAACGCACGGGCAATCGCAACTCTTTGGCGTTGCCCACCACTGAGCATCGAGGGTTTCTTATCTTCATGCCCCTCCAATTGGACAAGGTGCAGGTACTCAGTGACTTTGGCATCAATTGCCTTTTCGGAGAGTTTTTTGAGTCTTAAAGAGAAAGCAATGTTCTCGTAAGCATTGAGGTGGGGAAAGAGAGCATAGCTTTGGAAGACTGTGTTAACCGGCCTCTTTTCGGGTGGTAAGGAGAGGATATCTTTCCCATCAAGGAGCACTGAACCGCTATCGGGGTTATCGAAACCGGCAATGATTCTTAAGAGAGTTGTCTTACCACAACCCGAAGGGCCTAAAAGGGAGAAGAACTCGCCCCTCTTAATTTCAATACTCACATCATCAAGAGCTTTGAAATTACCGTAAGCTCTCGACACATTTTCAACCTTAACATCGAAACCTTTCAATCTCTTTCCGTCTCCTCCTAGCACGCATACCTATAGGGTATTTACAGGGGTGTGTCAATAGAGAATAGGGAACTAATATTTAGTTTCTGTAACTGATTATAAGAAAGGGAGATGCTGAGAGAGTTTCATGGTCTATTGGCTGGGTAAAACACACTTTCTATTAGAACATCTTAAGATTGTTAACGAACATCTCCCGGTAATGGTCTTAAACATCAATATGAGTAGAGAAAGGCGCTGTTTCACCGCTTTCGACGAGTTAGCGCGCCTCTTACTCGAATTTCACTCCGCTCTAAACGATAAGGAATTTAAGAAGATTGTTGAGCATTGTCTCCTCCCCCCCCGTGCTGTAAGATTAACGGTAGTAAACTTAACAGGGGGATTAAATGAAAGTAACACTGAAAAAAATAGAACGCCTTAAGTTTGAACCACTACATGCCAGCATAACGGAGGTCTATGCCGCTTCGATCTATGAAGCAAGGATCGATAAAGCCCTTAAGCTGGCTAAAAAGGGGGGCTTTACCCATCTAGCTATCTATGCTGACCGGGAACACTTTGCCAACCTCCACTATTTTACGGGCTTTGACCCACGCTTCGAAGAGGCTCTCCTAATTATAAGTGAGGGGAAGAAGCCTCTCCTATTAGTGGGTAATGAGGGACTCGCCTACTGTAAAGTAATCCCCTTCGATATCGATGTCATGCTCTATTACAATTTCAATTTAGCCGGAATGCCCCGTTTTAAAGAGACAATCGACTCTATCGAAGAATCTTATGAAAAGATGGAGATAACTCACACTAGTAGAGTGGGGCTGGTGGGGTGGAAATTCTACAACGACAGTGAGGGCATTGCTTCGCGCTACATCTGGGACGCTCCCCACTATTTAGTCGAATCTCTCTTAAAGAGGGTAGGGCGGGGTAATTTAGAGAATGCTACGCATCTTTTAAGTAGCGCTTCTCAAGGGTTGCGCTCTAATCTGGAAGCCGAAGAATTGGCCACCTTGGAAATCGCGGGAACCATGACCAGTCGCGGGGTTTACAACCTCATGGAGAATTTAAAGACGGGGATGCGGGAAATTGAAGCGGGCGCCTACCTCCTTTTAAACGCCAACCCTTTGGTTGCCCACCCTAACGTCAACTTTACCCTTGCCGGCATTCGCCAGGGTTTAGCTAGCCCCAAAGAGAACCGTCTTGAATTCGGCTCGGTGTGGAATGTGGGCCTCGGCTACCGCGGCGCTATGGTCGCCCGTACCGGTGTCTATGCCGCCAGTGAAAAAGAGGTCAAAGCAGAGTACAAAGCGGTATGGGAAAAGGC
The DNA here is from genome assembly GCA_041676265.1 of Sphaerochaetaceae bacterium. Classification (GTDB taxonomy): domain Bacteria; phylum Spirochaetota; class Spirochaetia; order Sphaerochaetales; family Sphaerochaetaceae; genus DUOJ01. The sequence goes on along the minus strand of JBAYSE010000039.1, from coordinate 1,233 downwards.
CTACGTCCCCTATTTTAAATGTATGGCCATTTGGTACGAAAATGTCGCCATCGGCACCACTGGGAAGCGAGTTGTTGAAACTATTCAAAGAGAGGTTCCGCAGTACAAGAATCTGGGAATTGCCCTTAATTTCGGTCACCTGAGCCACAGCGAAGAGTGGACCGATGGGCTGTTCACTTTAGAGAAAAAGATCCCCTTACAGAGTGGTATGGCCATTCAGTGTGACATCATCAGCAATCCTCCGGGACTGCCCGGCGTCCATATTGAAGACGGTTTGGCTTTGGCGGATGCAGAACTTAGGAGGGAATTAAAGGCCAAATTTCCCGCCTCTTGGCAAAGGATCGAGGAGAGACAGCGGATGATGCGCGAGATGCTTGGCATCAACATCAGTGCTGACATTCTCCCCTTCTCCGATATCCAAGGGGTGTTCCACCCTTGGGCGGCTGATTTAGAGCATGTGATGGCTTTAGAATAGAGCAAAAATTAAAAAAAAACTTCTCTTATTACACGTATTAAGAGTTGTAATTACTGTTAATTGCGTTACTATGGAACAGAGGGTAAGTCAGGCATCTTGGATGCTGGAAAAATAAATACCATCATTTATTTCAATAAAAGATGCCTGTTCTCGTACCCCCAATTAAAGTGGGAGGAGATGATGGCTATAATTGGTAAAAGCTTAAATCGCGTCGACGCCAGCGATAAGGTTACCGGCAAGGCAAAATACACCGGAGACTTAGTTAGCCCTCACGCCTTAGTGGCTAAAGTGCTACACAGTACAATAGCAAACGGAGTGGTTAAGGCCTTCGATTTGGAACAAGCGTGGCAGGTGCCCGGTGTCGTCGATATCGTGACCTGTTTTGATGTTCCTGACATTCAGTTTCCAACTGCCGGTCACCCTTGGTCAACGGTTGAGAAATACCAAGACATTGCAGACCGCAAACTGCTAAACACCCGCGTGCGCCTCTATGGCGATGACATTGCGGCGGTAATCGCCGAAGATGAAATTGCCGCTCAAAGGGCTATAAAGAAAATAAAGGTCACCTACGACGAATACAAACCAATTTTAACGGTCAAAGAGGCGTTGGAAAATACCGAGATTCCGATTCATGAAGAGTTTCCCGACAATATTGTGCGCCAATCGAGTTGGGAAATTGGTAACTTTGAAGAGGCTAGCAAACAACCGGGTCTAATAAAAGTTGAAGGGGAGTACGAAACTCCCATCGTTAAACACTG
>JBAYSE010000038.1:0-13343 GCA_041676265.1 Sphaerochaetaceae bacterium | reverse complement strand
AGTGGGGAGAAAACCCTCCTCCCCTCGATATTTCTGCTCAGCGGTCTCTAATAAACTGGAAAATCCCTTTGTCTTAGAGTCGACTAAACCACTGCTGGAGGCGACTGCCAACGATAAATACCGCTCTCTAGCCGTTGGCAGGGTGAGTGTCTACAAGGCCGGCGGACTTTACATTGCCCTCCAAAATAGTCGCTATTGGGATGAAGAGCGACGTAAAGAGCTGTCGGGAATGACCCTTTTAAGGAGCACTGACGGCCTTAACTGGGAGAGGCATCAGGGGAACCCCCTCTTAGTCCCCGCCGAAAGGGGGTGGGCCAGTGCCCATATCATTGGTGCAGATGTCCGTTACAAGAGCGATGAGGCTTGTTGGTACTGCTACTTTTCTGCCACCGGTGAGAAGAAATACGGCTTTTTTAGGGAGTCAATTGGTCTATTGATTGGCAAGGTTCCCCATTTGAGAAAGTCAAGGCTACTGCGTATCGACTAGGATGTGGTTCTTGTTGGCTTTGGCGGTCACCCTTTTCTCCATCTTAAGTTGCCTATGGAGCTCTTTGAAAGTAATCAATTCAATCTCTTTTAGAGCTCGGCCACTCAAAAATTGGACAATTGCCACATCACTCTCTTCTTTCCCGTCGGCCTCGGGGAAATTGTAAAAACCGTGGACAGTATTTTTACACTCTAAAAATTTAGCCGGTGTGTCCCCCGATTTAAGAGCCTCACAGTAGAGATACCCATCATCTAGAAGGGGGTCGTTATCGGCACCGATGATTAGCGCCGGAGGCAGGCGTGAGAAATCTTTGGCCAACAGTGGGGAGAAGTTGGGGTTCAAGATATCTTTAGGTTCCCTTTGGTAGCATTGAATGAAAAATTGCAACTCCCGACCGGTTAAAGTAGGGCTCTCTTTAAACTTGTTAAAAGAGGGGGTCCTGAGTCTTCCGTCGGTCATCGGGTAGATCAAGATTTGGCCGGCAATAGAGGGCCCTTTACGGTCCCGTGACATGCGACAAACTGCTGCTGCCAAGTTTCCTCCGGCACTGTCGCCCATTACATAGATCCTCTCGGGGTCAATTTTCCAGTAACGGGCCCCTTGTTCAGCCCATAACAGAGCACTGTAGCAGTCTTCCACCGGGATGGGAAATTTGTGTTGTGGTGCCAAGCGGTAGTCAATGGAGAGCACCGGCGAGCCGGTAACGTAGCTAAGGCGCCGGCAAACATAATCGTAGAGGTCCATGTTTCCCCAAATCCACCCTCCGCCATGGTAAAAAACAATAAGTGGCCTCAAGCTCGTTAATTGGCCCTTAGTGTCGATACTTTGGTAGAAATAGCCGGTAATCGCCCCCTCTTCCACGGGGATAATATAAGTGGAGGCCTCAATTTTCTTAATTGGTTTTTTCAGCAATTTACGGGTCAGTCGATTTTTGGGGAGGGAGCGTTTGTTAATCTCTTCAATTTGGCCATCGGTCAAATCGTAACTCTCTCTGACGCCACTGAGCTTGTTGCTGAGCTTAATGATGCGACGTAATTTTTTTGAGAATTTGACAGCTGGCTTTTTTCTCTTCCTCTTGGCCATAAAATCCTTTTTACCTAGATAGAGAAGGCCCTCTCAAGTGACCTTTTCATAATCTCAAAGTTGGCCGCTTGACCACTCCACTGCTGAATGGCAATTGCTCCTTGGTAGACCAGCATCCCTAGGCCATCAATACAATGGGCACCGGAGGCTTTCGCAGCTTTGAGGAATTGGGTTTCAATGGGGTTGAAAACCACGTCAGCAGCGATTCTTTTCCCTTTTTGCCACACCAAATCTAAAGAGTCGGCGGGGGCAAAAAGACCCACACTGGTGGCTTGAACAACCAGGTCCCACTGCTCTTCTATGACAAACTTGTTGGTTAATTCAACCGCTGTTAGTTTTGTGCTAACCTCTTTTTCCAACGCCTTGACAATCTCTTGAGCTTTAGAGAGGGTGCGGTTGGCGATTGTAATGGTGGCAGCTTTATGGAGGGCCAGCTCGGTAATTATTGCGCGAGCTGCTCCGCCCGAGCCCAGCACTAACACCTCCATTCCTTCAACCCTCTTGACCAGTTCAATTGAGGTGAGAAAGCCTTTCCCGTCGGTATTATCCCCGATTAGTTTCTCCCCATCGCGGATAATGCAGTTAACCGCACCGCTCAGGCGGGCCGACTCGGTGAGTCCATCGAGGTAGGGGATAACGGCCACCTTATGGGGAGCGGTGACATTGGCGCCTGCCAACCCGAGTGCTTTAATCCCTTCAATCGCCTCTTTGACCCTATCGCCGGTTACGGTAGAGGTAAAATAGCGGGCTGGAAAGTTGAGGTCCTCAAAAGCATCCTCCATCATAATCTGGGTCGGGTTGCCAATTACCGGGTCTCCAATGCAACAAAAGAGGGCTTCTAATGGCCCGTGCATTAAAGCCTCTTCCCTTAATTTTTTGTATTTTTCGCTCATTTAAATCCCTTTATTGTCAAAAATCATATCATCATCATTGTATAGTATTAAAATTGTGCTGTCATTAAAATATTTCTCAAATGCTTGACACAATGTATCTGGCATTTGCCGTGACAGAAACTCTCCCTTTTGCCAATGTTATACTCTTTTTACTAAAAAAACAGGGTCTCCCTTTACTCTTAGTTCTACTTTTTCCCTAACAACTCGATTGGAGAGGCTCATCTTTTCCATCGAGATGGAAAATTTATCTAACGGCCAATATAAGCCCACTGAGGTCACTTCAGAGTGGCCATTGGCTAAAGCCGGGATAACCGAGACGACACTATTGAGGGGGAAAGTGCGAGAGGTACTCTCCTTTACCAGAAAGCTCTCTTCACGGGCTGTCAACCACAACTTTGGGGGACCATATTTCTCAAAGAGAGAGTAGAGGTGGAGCAGGTGATCAAAGCGCCGCCCGCCTCCTCCGATTAAGAGGTAGTCATGAAAACCCCGCTCTTTCAGAAGTATCAGGGCCGCCTCCGTATCACTTACATCCTTGGCCCTCGGCAGGCGGGTAAAATTAAGTTTAGTAAGGAGTGCGGGGTCTTTTAAGGAGTCAAAGTCTCCAATAGCCTCATCTATTGAGAAGCCCAAAGCTAAAGCCCCCTCTATACCACTGTCAGCGGCACACACGTACGAATAAGGGGGGAGTAGCTTAGGATTTAAAACAGAGGGACCTTCTCCCCCTGTAAATAACAGGGCACAACTCTCCATGAAAAGAGGTTAACACAGAGGGAGAAGAGAGGCTACCTCTAGAATCTAATTTTGGCCGTTAGCCCGATTAAACTACTTTTTAGGCCTTCTTCACTGAAGTAGGAGCCAATATCTTCAAAGAAAGTTTTTAAGTCGTCTACCAGGAAGTTAAATTCTGCGCCAACACTCAGCCATTTGAGAATATTGACGTCGAGCCCAGCGCGCACGTTAAAGCCTAAAGAGTCGCTGATGGCTGACTCCTCTCCAGCAATGACCCCTAAGTAGGCGGGCCCTAGGGCCACATAGGGCTCAATCATCCCAAACGGTCCCCTTAAGACAGCATCCACAAAGTACATCATCAAATAGACTTCATCATCTGGGTTTGAATACAACAGTAGAGCATCGCCTGAAATTCCCAGATAATTGTTAAAGAAGAATTCGAGGCGTAAGCCAGGAACATAGAAGTCTGAGTTGCCCTCTTTAAGATCATTCAATTGAGCATAGTTCACAAAACTAATCCCCACTTTATTGGCGGCAAAGAGGGTAGTGGGTAAGAGGATAACTAGTATCAATAGAATAATAGTGGTTTTCCTTCGCATGGTGGTCCTCCTAAGATTTTTCTCGCCCCTGTATAGTAAACCGAGAATGAAAATATAACAACCATTGTCATTTTTAGTGCTAAATAGAGGGATTATTCCTATTTTGATAATACTTGCGCAATTGGCTTCTGCGGGGTAACATCTGTAGTACTGATACTGATATATAGGGGGTGTGTTAATGTCAACAGTCAGAACAATTTTAGACCAAAAGGGGAGTGAAGTAATCGCAGTTCACCCCGAAGATACTCTAGCCCAAGCCATCTTAAAACTGACCCAGCACCGCATCGGTGCCGTTCTAGTGTTAGATGACAAGGGAAATATTAGCGGAATCCTGAGCGAGCGGGATATAATCAAACACTTGGCAGGTCGCATTGAGCTGTCGACTTCGGTACCTGTCTCTACAGTTATGACCAAAGGAGTCACCTATGTTAAACCGCATCAAAGTCTAGATGAGTGTTTACAGTTGATGACCACCGGACGCTTTCGCCACCTACCGGTTGTCGATAACGATGCTGTCGTGGGTATTGTCTCGATTGGAGACGTAGTTAAGGCTGTTTTGGCTGACCGTGACTTCCAGATAGGCCAACTCGAGTATTACATCACAAACACCTTTTAAGGCACATGCTTGAGACTCTCCTGCCGGTACTCCCGGTTATCTTGCTGTTTGCCCTAGGTGCCCTTTTAAAAAAGATAGGCTTCTTCTCTGCCTCCACTGTGGTGCAGATGAAGAAGCTTGTCTCTGATATAGCCCTGCCTGCCCTTCTTTTCCAAGCTTTTTTTGCAATCGAAATTGAAGCAAAATATCTAATACTGGTAGTTCTAATTTTTCTCATCTGTGCCCTGATGGTTATCATCGGAAGGGTCTTTGGGCGAGTTCTTAAGGTAAGAAGTCCCTACTTCTCCCTCATGATGGGAGGTTTTGAGATGGGGATGCTCGGTTACGCCCTCTTTTTAGGTCTCTATGGTAGCACCCATTTAGGCAAAATTGCCCTTGTTGACCTAGGGCAAGTGCTCTTTGTCTTCTTTGTCCTCATGGCCCTCTTAATCAAAGAGAGGGGGGACTCTAGTCACCCCATAGCTTTAATTAAGCAGTTCATCACCAGTCCCGTCATCATTGCCATTTTTGTGGGGCTAATCGGGAGTTTTTTGAAAACAGAGATTCCCACGAACCCCCTCTTTGTAGTCTTGGGGGAGCTAATCAATATGGTGAGTGCCCTTACGGTGCCCTTAATTGCCATTACAATCGGCTACGGAATCCATTTTCAAAAGGGGAATATATTGGACTCCTTGAAAACAATCTTGGTTAGAAAAATTGCCAGTATTGTTTTCTTACTCCTTCTGAACACTTTGGTAGTGACCGGCCTTTTGAAGATGCATCCCATGTACCGTATGGCAATGGCGGTGATGTTACTCACACCGCCCCCTTTTGTAATTTCAATCTTCATGGACCAGAGTGACAAAAAAAACCTCGATTATGTTGATAACACCCTCTCTCTCGATACCGTTGTCTCAATTGTTTTAATCCTTGTTTTTGCCACTTTTTACCGTTAAAGGACGATTCAATCCAAGTTTTTAATCTAAAAAGGGTGTACCCTTGAGCAATTTTGATGTAATCTTAAGTCAAGAAAACTCTGAAAGGAAGGTGTTATGGAAGATCCTGGGTATCCTCCGAGTAGATTGTTAATTTTAATTGAAGCACGGTTCAGGAACTATCCCTTGCAATAGAGTTGTTGCGTGGACAGCTCCTGAGGCATGCTAAAGGACTGTCTTATGCAAAAAGAACAAAATATCTCAACAATTTCACAACTATTAAAAGAGGGGAAAGAGAGCGAGGTTTTTAAAATCCTCGAGCCCCTCCACCACACAGAAATTGCCGAAATCCTCTCTAATTTCAGTGAAGAGGCCATTATCTCAATCCTCTTTAAGTTTCCACGGCAAAGGGTTGCCGATATCTTCATTGAGTTCAGCTTTGCCGAACAGGCCGAAATCGCCAAATTATTGGGGACTAAAGAGCTGGTAGCCCTTTTAAGGAGCCTTTCGCCAGATGACCAAGCCGACTTTTTCAATGTCCTCTCTGAAGAACAGTACGATGCAGTATTGCCGGAGTTGGCCAAGAAAGAGCGGGAAGATCTCATCAAACTGGCCTCTTATCCGGAAGGGTCCGCCGGGTCGGTAATGAACACCGATTATGTAGCCTATCCGCAACACTTTACGATTAGACAGGTGTTAGAGCGCATTAGACTAGAGCGTACCGATAAAGAGGCTGTTTACCGCCTCTACGTTATCGATAACCAGCGGCGTCTGGTGGGAACCCTCCCTATAACCGATCTGATCTTGAGTCCTCCCGATAAAAAGCTCTCTGAAGTGATGCGTTCACCGGTTGTTTCAATTAAAGTCGACGCCGACCAAGAGGAAGCGGTCTATATGATTGCCCGCTACGATTTAGTTGCTCTGCCGGTCGTTGATGAAGAAGAGCGCCTTTTGGGTAGCATCACCCACGATGACGCCCTTGACGTTATAGAGGAAGAGCGCACCTCTGATATGGAGCGCTTCATGGCAATCGTGGGCAAGCATGACGACACAACCTATTTGAAAACTTCAATCTGGACCCATTTCAAAAAGAGAATTGGGTGGTTAGTGGTCTTAGCTTTGCTAGGGTTAATTTCCGGCGGAATTCTCCAACGTTACGAATCGACCCTCATGAGTTTGATGATCTTGGCCTTTTATATGCCGATGTTGATCGACACGGGTGGTAATACCGGCAGTCAGTCGGCAACCGTAATAGTGCGTTCTCTGGCACTTAAAGAGATTACCCCCAAGCATGCCCTCAAAGTTTTGTGGAAAGAGCTCCAGATTGCCTTTCTCCTCTCTCTAGTTTTAGGTGGTCTTGCCTTCTTAAGGGTAATGTTGGCGACTTCACCCGGGACAATTCCTGAAACGATGACCTTGGCCAATGTGGGGCTCTCGATTGCCATCGCCTTAGGTGTTCAAGTCCTCTCAGCCACTATTTTGGGAGCATTACTCCCCTTAGGGGCAGCGGCATTGAAATTGGACCCGGCGTTAGTTGCCTCACCGGCGTTAACAACCATGGTGGACATCACCGGGTTGTTCATCTACTTCGGGACGGTTACTTTAATCTTAGGCTTATGATCAAAATCAACCACTTAACAAAGAGTTACGACAAGGGGAAAAGGCCGGCTGTCAGTGAACTCTCATTGGAAGTTAAAGCCGGTGAGATTTTTGGTTTTCTGGGGCCTAACGGCGCCGGCAAAAGTACCACCATCAATATTATGGTGGGGAAAATTGTCCAAGATAGTGGCTCCATCGAAATTGATGGATTGGATACCTTTAAGGCGAGCTTACAAACTAAAAAGATAATAGGGTACGTCCCCGATGAACCCAATTTTTACGAGAAGATGAGTGGACGGGAGCATCTTAACTTCATCTGCAATATCTTTCATTGTGATAACGCTCCCCTAGAAACCTGGGCGGCTACTTTTGAGCTCACTGCCGCCCTAGATGATGAGATTGCCTCTTATTCACGGGGGATGAAGCAAAAGTTAGCAATTGTGGCCGCCTTCATTCACAATCCCAAACTCCTCGTACTGGATGAACCTATGGTTGGATTGGACCCCAAAGCGGCCTTTAACCTCAAAGAGGCGATGCGCCATTTTTGCGTCAACGGCGGGACTGTCTTCTTTTCAACTCATGTGATGGAGGTGGCCGAAAAGATATGTGACCGCATCGGCATCATCAACCGGGGGCGCCTTTTAGCCAGCGGGAGTGTTAAGGAGCTACGTAATTTTCAAAGCGAATCGCTGGAGCAACTATTTTTGGAGTTAACCAATGAGGGGTAAGCGTCTGCTCCTTCTGGCTAAAATGGGGGGGAGCCCTTGGCAACAGTTTGCCATTAAAAACAAGATTCTGTTAGTGGCGTTAACTGCCCTGGCGGTCCTCTCTTTTGGTGTAATGCTGGTGGCCAACTATTTCCAAGTGGAACTCATTGGTGCTGTAGCGGGAATCAAAGGGCTCTCTCTATTTTTCGCTTCTTTGGTGGCGTGCTTTCTTACCCTCATTTTCTCTCTGCTGGGAGGGGCTACTACCATCTACCGGGGACGGGAGATGGCCCTATTGATGTCCCTGCCCATTGCCCCTGTGGAACTCTACACCTCTAGGTTGCTACGTCACTACTTAGTAAATATTCCCCTCTACCTCCTTTTGTACTTACCGGGGCTGGGGGTATACTACTTTCTCAACAGCTTTTCTCTCGCCGCGCTTTTCATCCTTCTAATAGGTTCCTTTCCCGTATTAATCCTCTCAGCCACCCTTTCGCAGGTCCTTTATTTAGCCATTAGTTCTAAACGCAGGACTCGAAGGAAAGAGTTCTTGGCAACGTTTCTTTTAGTAGGTGCGCTGTTAGTCTCCCAAGGATTTGCCAACCGATTCTTTACCAGTGGCCTCGACAAGAGTAGTCTTGGAACTTTGGCGCTGAGTTATCAAACAATTTTACCAGTGGCCTTTAAATGGCTTTTCCCCTTCAATTGGGTGCGAAAAGTGGCATCCGAAGGCAGTTTTGTCGCGTTTATAAGTTTCACCGCCCTGTTTTGTTTAGTGGTGGTTATAGCTTTTGGAATTGGTTATAAAACATTTATCAAAACGGCGACGAAAGCTTTAGAGGGGGAGAGCGGGGGTAGCAAGGGAAGGAAAAGGAAGACTAGCAGGGTCTCTCTTTTAAAGAAAGAGCTGGCAGTTATTAATTCTGCATCGGCGTTTATGATCGAGCTCTATTTAGAAGCCTTTATCCCCTTAGTGCTGATCTTAGTTTGGTTGATTACCGGTGTGTTAAAGGAGCTCTCTGTGTTGGTAGAGATCCTTTCTCAAACCGTTTACCTTCCCTTAATTGTCAGTGGAGTGCTCCTTTTAATGGGGAACTTGAACCTGATGAGTTCCACGAGCATCTCGCGAGAGGGGCGGCAATTTGTTTTGATGCGCACCCTGCCAATTGCGGTCGAGGAGCATCTGCGGGCTAAGGTAACCCTCCATATGATCTTCTTCTTTTTGCCCCACTGTCTCTACCTGACAGGTGCTCTGCTGTGGCTTAAAGTGAGTCCGATTCACCTGATCTGGATGCTTCCGCTCGCTTTTGCGCTAATTGCCACCACCAGTTTCATCGGGCTGGCAATTGATTACCGGCGCCCCCGTCTCGAGTGGCAAAACCCCCAACAGGCAGTGAAACAGAACCTTAACGGGCTCATTGGGATGGCCTTCTCTCTAGTGGCCCTCCTTGTGTGCACAGCCGTGGTGGTTCTGTTTAGTCTCCTCATAGGGGCCAAGATTATGGCTTTGGGTTTTATTGCAGTAGCAGTGGCCCTCGCAGAGTTACTAATCAGCTATAAAGTGGCTTACAAAGGGGCTCTGGTGTGTTATGGAGGTAAGGGGATTCGAACCCCTGACCTATTGATTGCGAACCAATCGCTCTAGCCAACTGAGCTATACCCCCCCATAGATAGGTTGAAAATAGCGCTCTAGCTCTTTTTAGTCAAGATTTGCGCCGTGAATTCTTCTTCACTGAGAGGTTTGCCCAAATAGTACCCCTGGCCGTAGTCACACCCTATTTGTTTGAGGAATTCAAGCTGGTCGTTATTCTCAATCCCTTCGACTATCGTGGTAAAGCCCATCTGTTTCACAATACCCACAATGCCGGCAATGAATTGGTATTTTTCCCGTTCCGTCTTCGCTAAGTTGAGCAGTGAGCTATCTATTTTAATACTGGAGAAGGGGAAACTAGCCATTTGAGAGAGGTTAGAGTAGCCGGTACCGAAATCATCGAGGTGGAATTTAATGCCTTTGGTTATCAACTGTTTGACTATAACGAGGGCCTCTTCAAGGTAAGCCGCTACTAAGGTGCTCTCGGTAAGTTCAATATTCAGTTTGTGTGGAGGGATGTTGTAATGCTCCAAAGTCTCCAAGATAAAAGGGGCAATCGTGGGGTCACTGAATTGCAATCCGGAAAAATTGAGACTGATGGTCGGAGTTTCACCGTTAGCCCCAATTATTTGGCAAATCCTCTCAAAAGCCCAACGGCTCAGTTCGCCAATAATGCCCAACTCCTCAGCTAGGGGAATAAATTCACTGGGAGGCACTTTGCCAAATTCAGCACTTTCAAGGCGTAAAAGAGCCTCAACGAAATAGACCTCGCCTGTTTCCAGAGAAAAAACGGGTTGGAAACTGAGGGAGAGGCTCTCCCCATGGGATTGTAAAAGGTGGTCAGCCAATTGGTTCTTATGCTTAATATCTTCTACGATTAAGGCATCACAATAAATGGTATGGCCACTGCCTTGTCTTTTCGCTTTTTGAATAGCGTAGTCTAAAAGACTTGTAGGGTCGACTAGGAGGCCGTTGTTGAAGGGGAGGTAGAGGACGGCAAAAGAGGCGCCTAAACGACTGGCGGCGCCCATCACTTTCCAACCCTCTTTAAAACGAGAGGTAACACTGTCGATGAAAGAGGGGCTACTCCCCTTGGTGGCAACAATGGCAAATTCATCACCGCCATAGCGGTAGATCTGACCTTTCGGCACAATTTCAACCAGCGTGGAGGCAATCCGTTTTAAGAATAAATCTCCCTTGTTTTGGCCAAAAGTATCGTTGACAATTTTAAAGTTATCGAGGCTGACGACTAAAATAGTGGCATTTTGCTTAGAGTGGAGAAGGTGGGCAATATTGGCGACGAAAGTGTCTCTGTTGGCCAGCTGGGTTAAACTATCGATTGAGATCTTGGATGTTTGAAAGTTCAAATAGATAGCTAAAAGGGCAAACATCATGGCCGTCCCTGTGAGGATGACCGACAGTAGGACCGTTTGAATGATAATGATGGTCAGCGCCACAATCGGTAACCAAAGCATCGCCTTGAAAAAGTAGCTATCGAGATATTTATGCTCGGCAATCACTAGAGAGAGGCCTACAAGGATATGGAACATGGCAAAGTAGAGGGGGAGGGTGTTTGCAACGCCCCTAATATACTCTCCACTGGCAGAGAAAGAGAACAGCCAGCCTGTTTTTAAATTGATAAAAGGAAAAACTAGGTAGATGACGAGGGAGGCGAGCAGGGCGATTATGGCACTATTAACATGGTGTGCTTTCTCTTTGGGGACCCTCTCTTCGATGTAAAAAACGATGTAAAATATAAAAATTAGAGAGAGGGGAGGGTAGAAGAAAAAGTAGGCACTGTTGACTGTCAGCCTTAAAGGCTGAAGGAAAGTGGATGCTCCAGAAATAGTCAGAACAGATAATAGGTTGAGAAGAATGGCAAAAATTGAGTAGTAAAGGGCAAATAGGAAAAATTTTTCCCGCTTTAGACTGTGGGTTTTTGTTAGGGTGGCATTGGAAAGGATAATAAGGATTCCACCAAGGGAGATGAGTTCGGGGGCAATATTCCAATCCATAAAAAATCCTCTTTGTAAGTTGCTTAGAGTTTGGTCTAATGTGGCAAAAAAGACAAGATAGCGAACGGTTAGAGACCCCTCCCTTGTCAAAACAAACCCAGTTGATTATCATCGCTTCTATGAAAAGAAAGAGAGGCGCTTACGCCCCTTACCTCTATTTCCTTCCGGCCCTAATTTTGGCCCTCTTGTTTAGTTATTACCCTTTTGTAAAAACTCTCCTTAATTCACTCTCTTTGGTCAGTTTTACAGGCAAGCTCTCCCATTTTGTAGGTTTGGAGAACTTTAGAGCCCTTTTTAAAGATCCCAATTTCCGCAAAAGTCTTTTAAACACCTTTAGATTTGCCCTCCTGTTTATCCCCTTAGATTTAGCTCTCAGTCTGGTATGTGCCCTCTTAATCTACAAAAAGCGCCCTTTGAATGGTTTGAATGAGACCTTAATAATGCTCCCGATGGCCGTTGCCATGAGTTCGGCAGCCCTCGTTTTTAAGGCACTCTTTAATCCCACTATTGGAGTGGTAAACTACCTTTTTAAGGTGAGCATCGATTGGTTTAACAGTCCCACTTGGGCCCTGTTAACAATCGTTTTCCTGGGGGTCTGGATGGCTGTGTCTCTCGACTTCCTCCTTTTATTGGGGGCCCTACGGAGTATCCCCAGAGATCTAACAGAGGCGGCCGACTTAGAGGGGACCAGTAAGTGGTCGCGGTTTTTCCGCCTCCAACTACCCCTCATCTCCCCTACTATTATGTTTATAATCACGACACGCCTCAGAGATAGTATGCTCCTCAGTGGGCCGGTCTTGGTGATGACCGAAGGGGGGCCTTACCGCTCAACCCAAACTCTGGTCTACCAGATGTATATCGAAGGGTTCACAGGGGCCAATTACAGTAAAGGTTCAACGATTAGTGTAGTAGTCTTCCTCCTCACTTTTATCTTGATTCTCTTAGCCTTCAGAATTGAAAAGAGGAGGGTTTTTTACCAGTGAAAAAAGAAGAGGCTTTAAAAGCCACTTTTGCTACCATTTTAGGCCTCATATTGGTCTTCCCCATCTACTACTCACTGGCAGCCTCTTTCTTTCAAGTCCATCAATTCTTTGCCTATCCTCCGCAACTGCTACCCACTAGTTTATCTCTGGTTAACTATGCCAGGGCGCTCAAAGAGTCTCCGCTGGCCCGTTTTATGTTTAACTCACTGTACGTCAGTGTCGTAGGCTCGGCGATTAGGATGAGTGTTGCCATCCTAGCTGCCTTTGCTACCGCTTATTTTACTTTCAAAGGGCGAGATTTCCTTTTCTTTTTGATTCTAGGGACTATGATGCTCCCCAGTGATGCCTTGATCATCGAGAATTATTTGATGGTGAGACGTCTGGGGTTACTCGACACTTACCTAGGGATAATGGCGGTCTATCTTTTAGCTCCCGTGCAGATGTTCATGTTGCGGCAAGCCTTTAAATCGATTCCCTACACCTTTAAAGAGGTGGCCATGATGGATGGGTGCTCCGATTTTGCTTTTCTCACTAAAATTGTACTACCCATTACCCGCCCAATTGTCTTAACCCTCTCTCTCCACTCTTTCGTAACGATTTGGAACACCTACTTGTGGCCTCTTTTAGTGACCAACAACCCGCAGATGCGGACCGTACAAGTGGGCATTACAATGCTGGGTTACACTGAAAACCTCGATTATGGTCCAATTTTTGCCGCCATAAGCCTAGTGTTAATCCCCTCTTTAATACTTTTCCTCCTTTTGAGACGATATATTGTGGAAGGTATTGCCAGCGGGAGCATCGTTGGTTAACTTCTGTAGTGATATATCAGGAGGTTTGTGATGCACAATGGACAGCGCAGAATAGTTGCCCTCTTTTTAAGCTTACTTTTAGTAAGCACCTCCCTGGTCTTTGCAGCCGGTAAGGGCGAGGCAGGAGGCAGGGGGGATGAGGTCGTGTTTTGGCACTACAGTAGTGGTTTGCAGGGAGAGGCAATGAACTCTCTAGTCGATAAATTTAATGCCACAATTGGGAGGCAGGCGGGGATTGTCGTCCGCCCTATCTACCAAGGCAAGGCGACGGATGTCTCTACAAAGCTAAGGGCCAGTCTACAGGTTAACCGT
>JBAYSE010000037.1:0-13653 GCA_041676265.1 Sphaerochaetaceae bacterium | reverse complement strand
TAGCCCATTACAGCGCAACACCGGAGTCTTCAGTTGAATTAATCGGAGACGGACTCTTGGTACTCGACTCTGGGGGGCAATACGAAACCGGAACTACCGATATAACGCGAACTCTCCTTTTTGGTGAAGCCAGTGAGCAGATGAAACGGGATTACACTTTGGTCCTCAAGGGAAATTTAGCCCTCACCAGACAAGTTTTTCCTGAACAAACTGCCGGCTACCAACTCGATGCATTTGCTCGCCAATTCCTTTGGCAGGAGGGGCTTAATTATGGACATGGGACTGGCCATGGTGTTGGATTTTGCTTAAACGTCCACGAAGGGCCTCAAAATATTTCACCTAAACCAATCGCTGTAGCCCTTGAGGAGGGGATGGTTATCTCCAACGAGCCAGGGATTTACCGTGAGGGTGTGCATGGGGTGAGGCTAGAGAATTTGGTAGTGGTGCAGGCGTCAGAGAAGGGGGCGATGGGACAGTTCTACGAGTTTGAAGTTTTAACACTAGTCCCCTTTGAAAAGAAACTTATAAAGAGGGAACTCTTAAGTGATGCCGAGATAGAGCAACTAAATGGGTACCACGAAAGAGTTTATAGAGAATTACAAGAGGAGCTTAACGAAATCGAAAGAGCTTGGTTACGCCATGTAACTTTACCCCTTTAAGGTCTCTAATTATATTGTGTTTGTAGATTATAGGAGAAACAAAATGGTTGAACCGCTAAAGAGAGTCGATAAGATTGTACGTAAGGGACCTGTCGTCTTGGTTATCATGGACGGCGTAGGCTTTGGAAAATATAAAGAGGGCGATGCTTTTGCAGATGCACATACCGAGACCCTCGATCATCTTTTTGAAATAGCTCCTTGGACTAAACTGAAAGCCCACGGAACCGCTGTGGGCCTCCCTTCCGACGATGATATGGGTAACAGTGAGGTAGGACACAATGCTATAGGGTGTGGACGAGTCTTTGCCCAAGGGGCCAAGTTGATTAACAACTCCATTGCAAAGAATGCAATTTTTGAAGGTACGGTTTGGAAGAAACTAATTAACAACGTTAAGGACAAACAAAGCACCCTCCATTTCATTGGACTCCTTTCTGATGGGAATGTGCACTCCCACATCAACAACCTCAAACGGATGGTTGAGCAGGCCAAGGCTGAAGGGATTAAAAGGGTTCGTATTCACGCCCTCTTAGATGGCCGGGATGTCGGAGAGCTTAGTGCCCTTGACTATTTCGACCCCTTTGAGGAATTTCTTGCAAAACTTAACGATGCCAACTTCGATGCTCGCATTGCCAGCGGCGGTGGACGGATGGTTATTACCATGGACCGCTACAATGCCAATTGGGACATGGTACGTAAAGGGTGGCAAACCCACGTTTTAGGTGAAGGGCGGAGTTTTACCTCGGCTCATGAAGCTATTGTGACCCTCAGGAAAGAGAGCGGAGCGATAGATCAAGATCTCCCCCCGTTTGTGATTGCCGAAGAGGGGAAGCCCATTGGGACAATTGAAGATGGCGACAGTGTCATCCTCTTCAATTTTAGGGGAGACCGTGCCCTAGAGATTACCAAGGCTTTTGAAGCTGAAGAACTTGAAGAGTTCGACCGTAAACGGTACCCCAAGGTTGAGTATGCCGGAATGATGGAATACGACGGGGATCTCCATGTCCCTAAACAGTACTTAGTCGACCCTCCCTCCATAGACCGCACAATGGCCGAATTCTTGGTTGCCAACGGGTTAAAACAATACTCAATTAGTGAAACCCAGAAATTTGGCCACGTCACCTACTTCTTTAACGGTAACCGTACCGGGAAATTCAGTGAAGAACTTGAGACCTATGTGGAGGTCCCTTCTGACATTGTCCCCTTTGAACAGCGCCCTTGGATGAAATGTGCCGAAATAACCGACAAGGTCATTGAAGCCATTGAAAGTGGTGTTTACGACTTCATAAAACTCAACTATCCCAATGGAGACATGGTGGGGCACACTGGGATTTACCAAGCGGTATTGTGCGCAATGGAGGGGATGGACCTCCAAATTAACCGCCTTAAAAAAGCCATCGATAAAGTGGGAGGGGTGTTATTCTTAACAGCCGATCACGGCAACAGTGACGATATGTACGAGCACGATGCCAATGGAAGGGTCAAATACAAAGCAGACGGTTCGCCTCAAGCTAAAACCAGCCACTCCTTAAACCCGGTTCCCTTTATTATCTACGACCCAACTTACAACGGGGAGTACTCTACCACCTTAAAGACCGACCTCGGTATAAGCTCGATTGCAGCTACTTGCTTCGACTTTTTAGGCCTTGAGCCTCCTCGCGATTACGATGAGAGTATAGTCACCCTTTAAAGCTGCGAGAAACGTCCTCGGGGAATGCGTAACAAGACTCCGAGGGCGTACATTACTAAGGCCACCGTCGGTACCACCGCTATAAAGTAGAGATAATTAGCCACTAGAATTAGTGCAAGGCTCAATAGTTTCAATGCATTGTGGAGGGAAAGCTCTCTGAAAAAATAGACTAGTAGAGTGAAGAGGGCGAGAAATATTAGAACTAAGGTGACATTTAAGAACAGAGAGTTAGAAAACCACATTAACGGCTCAGTCGGCTCCAGTGCGACCGAGATACGAAGGGTCATCGTTACAAAAGCACACAAAAGGAGAGCGACAATAGTATAAGAGGGGATTTTTGCAACATTGATCCCTAGGTGAAAAATACCCAAAAACAATGCCAGTATAAGGTAGAAAAGGAGGGCAAAAAGGTAGAACTTAGCTGGCAGAGTTAAGCTGTAAAGAAAAATCCCCTGTGAAATAGTGTAGTGCATAATTTGGGGGATATTTGCGAGGATTATCACAAAAAAAAGGAGGGGCAGTAGGACGCTTTCAACCGTATCCTTCAAAGAGTAGGGGAAAAAGAGGATGAAAAACATCCCGAGCAAAGAAAGGGCCAGATGGAAATAGGCTGTCTCTGTTCGCGTAAGCCAAGCAACGGCAAAGCACAGGAGGAAGTAGAAAAGAAAAAGGAGGACCTTCTTGCTTAGACTAGCTTTCATCCCTTACATCTTCTGTTCGGCTACTATTCTGTCTCCTCTGGCGGTAAGCCGAGAACTAAAAGCCGCGCCAAAGGCGATGACAACAGCATCTAGCGAGATAGCCACTATTTGCAGCAAGGGGAACAGTAGGAGCAGTTGCCCTTCAGCAATCGATAAAGCGCTGGGGTCTGTCCACCTAAAAAGCATAAAGAGGATGAAAAGAAGCTCAACTCCCGGTGTAAATGAAGCTCCTAACGAGAAAAGGGCAGAACCCAAAGCGATAAAGATCATTACCTGAATGGAGGGGGCGCCCCCCATAGAGGTCATAAATCCCAAGGTTACCAAAGTCGCAATTAAAGCACTGCCGGCACGCGAGATAATGGTTAGCAGAGGAATTGAAATACCCACCGCCCGTTTACGCATTCCCACGTTGTGTTGCGCCAGAGCTATAAGGGGAATTGTCCCATAGAGGATAGAATTAGAGAATCCGGCGGCCAAGACAGCCGGGAAAACTCCACCGAAAATTCTGTAGGGATTACCACCTCTGAAACCGGTAAAGATTGCGTATAAGAGAGGCAGTAAGATCAGAAGAGTGGCCACTACAGCGGCCGCTAATGCGATGATGAGCCAAAAGTCAACCTTTAGGAAATCGGCGATAGTATAGTTAAGGAACCATTGGGCACTTAAAACTAAGATAAAGAGAGCTCCCCAGACAGTTAAAATCCGTGCCAGACGGAGCATAACTTCGCCAAAAGAGTTGGTGACTACGTAGGCTGGTCTAATAGCCTCTTTATCGGGGCGGAGGGCAATCCCTAAAAAGAAGGCTACTGTCAAGACGGGCAGTAACGTGGCGCTTGTCAGTGTAAATTGTAAAAAGGCGTTTTCACTTATAAAAAGGCCAAATAGTTTTGAAAAGTCAAAGAAGTTGGTCACCAGATTGCCACTGGAAGCAGCCGTTAATGAAATCTGAAAAGGATTTGCAATAAAGAGACCCATACCGGCAAAACTAAGGAAGAGAGCGGCCAAGAGGGCCCATAAGATAGTCGAGAAAAAGACCACAAAAGTGTCTTTATGACGACGCAAGGAGGCGACTGCTGAGATAAAAAGGATAAAGACGAGTGGGAAGAGAATAAAAACGCCCAGCAACTTTACAACCGGAACCAGCGTAGAAAGAACCTTTTGGTAGGGTGTCCAATCCCCAAGCAAGAAACTTGCGACAAACCCTAACACCAATGCAATTGGGTATGTAATCCTTGTTTTCATACTAGAAACATTATCTCATCGTTATAGTTAAGTCAATTAAAATCATAGAATAACAGTGGATACAGCCCTTAGAAGGGCCTCTGCACGGTATTCTGCCTGCAATTCTCCATGGAGCCATGCCGCCACTATTTTTTCGATAACTGGCTGGAGAGTCGGCCCGTAATTTATGCAAGAACCCAGTGCTAAATAGTAGAACGTTTCTTGGAGAGACTCCTTATGATACCATTTAACTTGATTATGCTCGTTATAACCGACAGAGTGTCGGAAGTAGAGGTCATCAAAGAGGAGTTCCAAAACTTTACGAGGGTTCGGCTTCTCCTCTTTTGCCCCGTTGATAAGTGCAGGGGGCGTAACAAGAAGGAATAAGACCTTCTCCATAATTTTTTCCCAAGTTTCTTTGGGAGCTTTTTGAGTGAGGTGTTCGGCAAAAAACTCCTCTAGATAGAGGTTTTCTATAATCTTAGCAACCTCTCTAAAGTCCATGTCGGCAGTGACAAAAGGTTGCAACAAGAGGACAGCATTGAGCATTATCGCCAACTCGTCGATGAGCTTACCACCTTTGGCAATTAGAGAACCTTCCCTTTGGAAACAGGCGATAAGTGCTTGGATGGTGGCCAGTAGTGCTTGTGGCTGCACTTCAAACCCCTTAAAAAGGAACTCCTCACTCTCCAACAAAGTTAAAAGGCGGGCATAGGCCTCTCCGGCCAATAGAGCAAAAGAGCGAACTTCCCTTTTAGAGACAACTGAACCCTGCACAATTTTTTCCATGGTAGAGAGCATTGGTTTAGTTCTAAAATTGTCGAGGGCTTTAAAGATAGGTTGGAGCCTAATCAGCGCCAAGTCGCGCTCTAAAGTAGCCGTCCCCTTTCCTTGGAGTTTTTGATAGAGGAGTTCATAAGAGCTGTCGCTATCCTCTACCTCCCTAATATTGAGCCACACTTCACTCTGATAACCGGCCAGAGAGATCCACAGCCCCTCTTCAGAGATAACCATTGTCGGAACGATGTAAGTGAGGCCTTCCGGAAATTTTTCATAAAGCATGAAACGCTTAGGGCCTCCCAAGAGTCCTAAACTTGCGCTTAAACTCCTGTTACGGGTAATGCGCTCGTTGGAGAGGCGAATCATCTTGTCTGCCGAGTGTTTAATGCGACCTTGGGCATGTTCATACCGGTTGTTATAGAGGACAAGGGTCTTAATGTTCTCAACGCCATTAGTGTAAGCAAAAATTGATTCATTGACATGGTGGTTGTCATAGGCATCGAAGAGCTCAAAGTAATCGGCGCCACTGAACAAATAGCGGAGCTTTAAGAGGGGAAAGATCCGTTTTTTATGGGCATTGATGAGCTCTTCATTGGGGAATTCATTCCAGTAGGAACGGCTGTACTCCATCCCATACTTCTCCTTGAATCCCTCGATTTGGCCGTGGCCAAACATCGGCAAACCGGGCATGGTTGCTAAAAGGGTACAAACTCCAAAGTATTTATCGCCATCACCAAATTGGGCATGGGCTGTCTCTTCGTCAGGGTTGTTCATGAAGTTAACGAATCGTTTGAGAATCTCGGGATCGAAAGAGAGAGTATTCTTGATCGTCTGGCGGTATTCATGGTTCTCTTCATTTTTGAGCATATTCATGAAAGCACTATTATAAACGCGGTGCATTCCCAACGTGCGCACAAAGAACCCCTCCATCATCCAAAAGGCCTCGGCTAAAAGGAGAGTATCGGGGACCTCTTTGGCAATCCTATCGACCACTTCTCTCCAAAACTCTTGAGGGATGCGGCGGTCAAATTCCTCTTTCTCCATAGAAGCACCGCTTCTGCCCGGGATATCGCCCCCTTGTCCTAAAAGAGGATACCACAAGCGTTGAATATGGCGCTTAGCTAAAGTCATGGCAGCGTCGAACCTGATTACCTGGAAGTTGCGGGCAACATGGAGAATTTGTTGAATGACAGCCTCTCTGGCCGTTGGGTTTAGAAAATCTATCTGAGCAGTGTCATTCCAAGGCATTGATGTCCCATCATTGCCGTGGAAGATGTAACTGGTATGACCACTTTGTTTATCGACTCGACGGAAGGTAACAGCCGCATCGCTACGATCCCAATAGTGGTCCTCAATCTTGAGTTCAATTTGGGGATTGTCAGATAAATCTTCCCCGTTATAAGTGTAAGAGGGGAAGGGGGGATGGGCAGTTTGAATGAAGAAATCTCTGTGATTAAAAACCCAGTCGCTGTCGAGCCCCGTATGGTTGGGAACCATATCACTGGCCAGCCTTATACCGCGAGCTTTACACCGGGCATCTAGGGTCTTGAGAGCCTCCCAGCCCCCTAAGGAAGCGGCAATCTCATACCCCTTCAAAGAGTAGGCTGACGCCTCTGCCTCGGGATTACCCGTCAATATTTTAATCCGCTTAGAGGCTGTGCTGCGCTCCCAGATTCCAATCAGCCAAAGGCTCGTGAACCCCCGTTCGCTAATCATATCGAGTTCATAATCGGGAATTTCATCCAACCTTTGAATTGGATAGTTATAGGTTTTTGAGAGTTGGTCGAGCCAGACTAGAGTGCTTTTGGCTAACATGACGACGTTGGGCATCCAGTTCTTATCGGCACTGTAGGCCTCATACTCATGTTCACCGCCACTAAAGGTGTAAACCTGTGGCGTCCCCCCTCCTCCGTCACCAAAGCGGATCTTACCCTCCTCACGGAGATAGTCGAGAGCCCTTAAGAGGAGGAATCTCAAATTCTCAGGAAGAAAGGTTTTCCAGTAATAGAGGATGTAGTTAATTTGGTCGCTGAGGGAGTTGGGGTGTTCCTGTGCCGGCTGAAGTAAGAAAGAGATGAGGTCCAATTTTGAATCGTTAACGGCACTATTTTCCACCGCATAGTCTCTAACTGATTGGATAAGAGAGTGAATGGTGGCAGGGAAGGCGAGGCCCTCTGGCTGCAGAAGTGGGGCGACGGCTGCCATTAGAGCATTGTTAGCCACCATTACCGTATAGAGAAAAAGTCCCCTGGTGCCCTCTTCCAAAAGGAAGGGGGCATTAGGGTGTTGAGAGTTTAGAAGCATTGAAGGGAATTGGTTGTTATAAAAAAGGAGGGCCTCTTTTTGATCTTTTTCGCCGGTTATCTGTTTCGTCAGATTGAGAAAAAAGTTGGGCTCCTCGTTTTTAACAAAATAGGTCACGATTCCTTGGTAAAGGAGGTGGAGAACCCCTGTGGCATAAAGCTTAGCCGCACAAAGGCTCTCAGCAGAGTCCTTCTCCTTGGCTTTTTGATTAAACTGATGGGCAAAATTTTGGGCCTCTTTGTAAAGCGATGTCAACTCTTTGTCAGCGGCAAAAAGGGGTTCATAGTAATCACAACTATTCCTAGCTAGTAGGGCAACCCTGAAATCTCTTGTCTTCATCAACTCCTCCTCATTTTTCTCAGTATCCCTGTCAGTAGCGCGTTAAGTCAACCAAAATTAGTTAATCGCTCCCCTAGAAGAGCAAAGGCCTCAGCACAGATAGTATCTAAGAGTACCTGTTCTTCAGGACTGAAGCGCGAGAGGACAAAAGAGGCCACATCCCCCTGCTTAGGGCGACCTACCCCCAAACGGAGGCGAAAAAAGTCCTCCTCCCCGAGGTATTGTTTAAGGGAGCGTAGCCCCTTATGTCCGGCGAGACCTCCTCCTTGCTGAAACTTCACCTCGCCAAAATCTAACTCAATGTCGTCGTGAACTACTAAAATTTCACTACTTTTAAAAGCAAAGTAGTGTTGCATTGCTGTCACACTCCGGCCACTCTCGTTCATAAAACCCAGAGGCTTAAGGAGGTAGAATTCTCGGTCTTTACACCATTGACCATGGAATTTCTTCTGCCAGCTAAATGGCCCCTGTTTCTCTTGGTAATAGTCGAGAAAAATCCATGCGAAGTTGTGGCGAGTCTTAGCGTAATTAACCCCTTGATTGCCAAGGAAGACGATCAGTTTTATCATGGTATCTAATGATAGTTGGTTAAAAGTGATACGACAAGGGAGAAGCCTATGTATGTACTAGTTTTTTATGCCCCTAGTGAGCATTGTGAAGTTGTGAAAAAAGCCCTTTTTGACGCCGGAGCAGGAAAAATAGGGGAGTACCAGGAGTGTAGCTGGCAGGTAGAGGGACAGGGACAATTTCGCCCGCTGGAGGCCAGTCACCCCTTTTTAGGGAAGGCGGGACAACTTGAGAAGGTCCCTGAGATGAGGGTTGAGATGGTATTTGAAGAGGATAAAGCAGAACAGGTGATTAAGGCCCTCTTAGAGGCTCACCCCTATGAAGAGCCCGCTTACCACCTATTAAAAGCGGTAACTATTGAGAGAACAACAACTACCTGCTAATATTCGCACCATGGATCTGCAAAATTTATTACAGGAACGGATTGTCCTCCTCGACGGTGCCATGGGAACCATGCTTCAAAAAATTTCCCTTGAAGCAGAAGGGGCGACCTTTGCGTGTAACGAGCTGCTCAATTTAACGCACCCCGCTTTAATAATGCAGATTCATCGCGATTATCTGGAAGCCGGCGCCGATATAATCGAGACCAATACTTTTGGGGCAAACCGGTTAGCCCTGCAAGAATTTCAGCTGGAGCGACAAGTTTACGACATCAATCTGGCTGCTTGTAAAGTCGCGAGGAGAGCCGTAGAAGAGGCCCAACGGGGTTACGTCGCAGGGGTTATTGGCCCCACCGGAAAAATGGCTTCCCTCTCCTCAAACGTAGAGGATCTGGCCTATCGTGAAGTAACGTTTGACGACTTCGAGGAAATCTACCGTGAACAGATAGGGGCCTTAATCGACGGTGGCGTTGATGTTTTATTAATAGAAACCGTTTTTGATACCCTCGTTGCTAAGGCAGCACTCTTTGCCGCTTACTCTGTTATGGATGAGCGTAGTGTAACGTTACCGGTGATGGTGAGCGTTACCCTTAGTGACCAGAGTGGCAGAACCCTCTCAGGGCAAACCCTGGCAGCTTTTGTAGAGACCCTTTCTGGTTATCCTCTATTTTCTCTTGGTTTGAACTGTTCAACCGGTGCCCAAGAGATGCTCCCCTTTATTAGGGAGCTGGCACAGATTTCCCCCTTCTTAACAAGTGCCCATCCCAATGGCGGGTTTCCCGACCATAATGGACGCTACACCCAAAGTCCTCAAGAGTTTGCCCAACTTTTAAAACCACTTTTAGAAGAGGGGCTCCTTAACATTGTGGGGGGCTGTTGCGGGACAACTCCTTCCCATATAGCCAGCTTAAGAGAAGTCGCTTCCAAGGGGAAAAGGCGGGAAGCAAAACAGACTTGTCCCACCCTAAGATTAAGTGGGTTGGAAACCCTCGAAAAGCACAATTCTCTAATAATAGTGGGAGAGCGCACCAATGTGGCCGGCTCGCGTAAATTTGCCCGCTTAATTAGGGAGAAAAAGTACACAGAGGCACTGGCGATTGCCAAAGACCAAATCGACAAAGGGGCCCACTTAATAGACATCTGTATGGATGACCCTCTCCTTGACAGTGCGCAGGAGATGACTACCTTCTTGCGCTTATGTGCCTCAGAGCCAGAAATAAGTCGACTCCCCTTTGTGGTGGACTCCTCTTCCTGGGAAACAATAGTGGCTTCCCTCAAAGAGATCCAAGGCAGATGTATTGTCAATTCAATCAGCCTCAAAGAAGGGGAGGACGCTTTCTTAGATAAAGCCCGTTTCATTACCAAGATGGGCGCAGCGATTATGGTGATGTGCTTTGATGAAAAAGGACAAGGGGATACCTTTGAGCGTAAATGTGCTATAGCGCACCGCTCTTACAAGCTTCTACTAGAAAACAAGATTTGTGAGCCTGCCTCAATTATCTTTGACCCCAATGTCTTGGCGATTGCTACCGGCATTGCAGAGCACGATGCTTACGGTGCAGATTTTATTAAAGCGACTAAGTGGATCAAAGAAAACCTACCGGGGGTCTCTGTTAGTGGTGGCCTCAGCAACCTCTCTTTTGCCTTCAGGGGTAACAATAGTTTAAGGGAGGCCATTCATGCGGTTTTCCTAGAGGAGGCAGCGCTTGACATGGCGATTATTAATCCGGCAGCGCCCCTCGACACGGCACTCTTCCCCACAGAGGTCGTTCAAGTGATAAAGCGGGTATTGAGCCCCTCCGGTGACAAAGTTAAACACCGCGAAGAGCTGATCGCCCTGGCTCTAAAAAAGTTTGATATTACCCATAAAGAACTCTCAGAGGTTAACTTAGCTTGGAGGAACCTCCCTGTAGAAGAGCGCCTTACAGAGGCTCTCGTTAAAGGGGAAGACGCTTTTTTGGAGCAAGATTTGGCTGAGTGTCTAACACAGAGCCCGGTAGAACTTATTGAAGGCCCCCTTTTAAGAGGGATGGAGAGGGTCGGCTCCCTCTTTGCAAAAGGGGAGTTCTTTCTCCCTCAGGTAGTTCGCTCAGCCCGCGTTATGAAAAGGGCTGTCGACCTTTTAGAACCGCGCCTTCTAGCGACAAGCGGTCTTAAAGGGAACCAACGGGGGACTGTTCTGCTGGCCACCGTGAAGGGGGATGTTCACGATATCGGGAAAAATATTTTTGCCCTAGTTTTGGAGTGTAACAACTTTAAAGTCATCGATTTGGGAGTGATGGTAGAGGGGCCTAAGATTTTAGAGAAGGCGATTGAGCACAAGGCCACTATAGTAGGGCTAAGTGGGTTAATAACGCCCTCTTTGGCAGAGATGGGGAAGGTCTGTACCCTCTTTAAAGAAGCTGGGATGAAAATACCGCTTTTAATTGGAGGGGCAACGACCAGTGAGACCCACACAGCTCTGCGCCTGTCTCCCCTTTACAACTTGGTTGTCCATGCAAAAGATGCCTCTGATGGAGCTTTGTGCGCACTAGCCTTGAGTGGCAACGAACAGGGCGCCTTTTTACAAAAAAAGAGAGAGCGCTACGCAAAGCTGGCAGAGGAATGGGCAACTAAAGAGAGACCATTGCTTCCCTTTAGTGAAGCGATTACTAAGCGGTTTGTTAAAAAAAAGAGCGCCCCACAAGCTCAAAATTATGGCCTTTTCACCATTGACGAGATTGATCTGGATGCGGTGCTCCCCTTTGTAAATTGGGCGATGGTGGCTTCTGCCTGGAGAGTCCCGCTAAAAAGTAAAGAGGGACAAAAGGTGATAAAAGAGGCTCAGGAACTGCTGGACTCTAGGGAGGTTAGGGAAGTATTAGAGTCCTCTCTAGCTGCCGTGATAGGTCTTTTTCGAGTCGAAGCTCACGATGAGCACTCTTTTACCCTTCTTGATGCGCAGGGCAAACCCTCTCTCTTTAGATTTTTGCGTTCACAAAAACCTGATAGAGAAGGCTACTGCCGTTGTCTAGCCGACTATGTAAACCAACATAACAGCGATACCGTGGGGCTTTTTGTGGCCACAGCCGCTCTAAGGGTGAAAGCGTTAGTGATGAAGATGGATACCTACAAAGGACTGCTTTTAACAATGGTGAGTGACCGACTGGCAGAGGCGCTCAGTAGTTGGCTAGAGGAGCAATTAAAAAGCCGATGGTGGGGTTTTGGAGAAGTGCCTTCCATTAGGCCGGCAGTTGGGTACCCCATGGCCCCCGACCACATGCAAAAAAAACAGATTTTTGAACTACTGGAAGCAGAAGAGAGAATTAAGGTCGCCTTAAGCGGTAATTATGCTATGATACCCACAGCTTCCGTGTGTGGTTTTTATTTCGTAGGGGAGGGGCTCTCCTATTTTAATATCGAAGCTGTCACAACGGACCAAAAACGGGAAAATAGAGCTTGGCGGGATGAGTTAGAGTTATGGTTGGGGTAAAATATGCGAGTGTGTGAAATTATTGAAAGGGCTCAAGGGCCTCTGTTTACTTTTGAACTTCTCCCGCCCTTGAAAGGGGAGACGATTGACTCTATCTACCAGGCAATCGAGACACTGCTACCCTACAACCCTGCTTATATAAATATTACTAACCACCAGATGGAGACAATTTATACTGAACGGGAAGATGGACTTTTGGAGCGGCACAGTACCCGTAAAAGGCCTGGGACCATTGGACTTGCGGCTGCAATACAGTACAAGTACGGCGTTGAAGTCGTGCCCCATTTAATCTGTGGAGGGGTGAGTGCCGAGCAGATTGAAGATGAGCTTTCTGAGTTAATTTTTCTGGAAATTGAGAACGTTTTAGTTTTGAGAGGCGACCCGCCCCATGGAGAGAAGCGCTTCTCTGCTGTCCAAGGGGGGCATGCCCACTCCGATAGCCTTGTAAAACAAATTGCTACTAATCAGTGGTCAGCAGCTAAGTTTTGTATTGGGGTTGCCGGATACCCTGAGAAACATATCGAAGCACCCAACATGGAGAGCGATATCGCTATGCTGAAACAAAAAATAGAGAGTGGAGCTCACTACATTGTTACCCAGATGTTTTTTGAAAATAGCCACTACTTCAACTTTGTTAAATTGTGCCGAGAGGCAGGCATTGAGGTCCCTATTATCCCGGGGATAAAACCTTTGCAACGGAAGCGAGATTTGGAACTCTTACCCCAAACTTTTAGCATCGAAATTCCCTCGAGATTGGTTAAAGCGGTAGAAAAGTGTTCTTCAGCACAAGAAATTAGAGAGGTGGGTAAACAGTTTTGCATTGAGCAGGTAGAAGAGTTGCTAGCCTCTAATGTGGCGGGAATCCATTTCTATACACAAGGCCGCTCTAAAGTCATTGCTGAGGTTGTTGAGGCGACCTACCCCCATAAGAGGGGTTACCGAGAGCGCTCCACACCTATTCGTTGGCAGTAGTTATAGACGCCACAACGGGAGCAGAAGGGGGAAATTGGGCGACAAATCTGTTGTCCATAGGTTACCAATAGCTCATTCAAGGGAATCCAATATTTTCGTGGCATTATCTTCTCTAACGCTTTTTCAGATTCTTCAGGAGTTTGAGTGGCAATCCACCCCATCCGGTTAGAGATCCGGTGGACATGGATATCGACACAAATAGCCTCAATATTGAAGCCTAGGTTGAGCGTTAGATTGGCGGTTTTTGTCCCGACGCCGGGCAGTGCCATTAACAGCTCTTTTTGGTTAGGAACCTCCCCATGATACTCATCAACCAGAATTTTGCTGATGGCTAGAATATTTTTTGATTTGACCCTGTAAAAACCGGCCGGATAAATGAGAACTCCAATCTCCTCTTCTGTTAAAAGGAGCATCTCAAAAGGGGTAGTAGCCCTTGAAAAAAGACGCTTAGAGGCCTCTATGGTTACTTGATCCTTTGTTCTCAACGATATAAGGGTACTAATCAGGACTCTGAACGGATCGTGCTTCCTGCTGGCAATCGTAGAGATTGCCGGCAGGAGAGTCTCATCAT
>JBAYSE010000036.1:0-13728 GCA_041676265.1 Sphaerochaetaceae bacterium | reverse complement strand
ACACCTCATCTGCCTCGTTACGCACTCTCATGAAGGTGTCAAAAGGGATATTGACCACCGCTCCACGGTTGTAATGGTGGGGCACCTGCTCTTCCAACTCCAGGGTTAGGGTCCCTCTGACGACAATCATATGAACATAAGAATTGGCACGGTGGTCATTTACATACTCCCCTTTTGGTAAGACAATATGGTTAATCATGACCGGGTCATCGTCGATAATTTTCTCGATTTTTTTAGTGTCTTCGACGCTGTACTGGTAGACTCTTTCAATCATTATGGCCTCCATAAAGGGTTTTACCATTGTTAATTTACTGCTTATGGGGTAAATATAGCGGAAGAAGAGTTTTAGGGGAAGGCATGGATAGTAGTCGAAAAAAGGGAGTAATCTTAAAAATCGTTAGAGCGTTACCTCTAGTGGTAATCGTGGTCGTCTTCACCCTATTTGTTGTTAAGAATGGAGTAGCCGCCATAGACAATCTGGTCGAGACGTTTTACGAGCGTGTATGGTTGACTACTTTTGCCTTTCTCGCCCTATTTCTTGTCAAATCGGTCTCGTTTGGGTTACCTTACACCCTTTTATACTTAGGAATAGGTTCAATTTATCCCTTGGGATGGGCATTGGTGCTCAACACTGTGGGAATCATGGTGAATATGCAAATTCCTTACTTTGTAGGGCGCTACGCTACCACGGGTATCACCGAGAGGGTTTTAAGCCGTTTCCCACAGTTCGCAAACTTTCAACTCTCAGAAAGTAATTCATCGGTTTTCATCGCCTTCTTAGTTAAATTTATTGGTCTTTTACCCCATGAAATAACCAACCTATTCTTGGGTTCTCTCAAAATCCCTTATTGGCCCTATTTGGTAGGGGGCGTTTTGGGGTTAATGCCAGGGATGGCGGCGACTACTTTATTGGGGAGCAATCTTCATCAACCCCGCTCGCCCATCTTTATCATAACGGTAATAGTGATTGTACTTTTAATCCTATTTTCGCTATTATTGTACAAGAGGCGGATTAATTCTTCCTCTCAAAAAGAATAATTGTCTAACAAAAGGGGGGCATAGATGGGGTTTCTGCAAAACTTGGGTATTGGCATCTATTTTGTAATCTTCTTTGGCAAAATATTGGAAGTTACCGTCTCAACATTGAGAATGGTCCTAATTAACCGGGGCGAGCGTGTCAAAGGGACAATTATTGCCTTCTTCGATATTCTCTTGTGGTTAATTATTACCGGTACAGTATTACAAGGCTATCAAGAAGACCCCTTAAGGATTGTCGTGTTCGCCTTGGCTTTTTCAGTAGGTAACTATATGGGCTCATGGTTTGAAGACAAGCTGGCCTTTGGACTTAGCTCTATCCAGGTGATTGTACCCGAGTCGGAAGAGAGTAAAGCTTTAGCAGATATCCTCCGTGAAGAGAATTTTGGCGTGACAGTAGTGAAAGGGAGTGGTCGCTATGGTCAACGCGATATCCTTTTACTCCATCTTAAGCGGAAAAGAATAACTGAAGCGGCCTCCATCATTAATGAAACACTTCCCGGAGCCGTCATCGTAATTAACGACTCAAGAGGCATCTCCGGTGGTTATATCGCTAGGAAGTAGGGAATATAGGCAAGCGTGAACGGTGTGTGCTACACTGCAGATAACTTCTTAAGATTAGGGGGTTACTAATGAGAGATGGATTTATCCCGGTAGGGGTGGCTACTCCTCATCTAATTGTAGGGGACCCCTCATATAATGCCCAAGAGACGATCCGCATTATGCAAGAGGGTGTAAAAGAGGGGCTGAGCCTCTTAGTTTTCCCCGAGTTGGGCTTAACAGCCTATACCTGTCAAGATCTTTTCCTCCAAAAGACCCTCATACAAAGTGCCTTAAATGCCTTACAAGAGGTTGTTACAGCGAGCGCGCAGCTACCGCTGGTCACGATAGTAGGTGTGCCGTTAACGAGACGGGGAGCTCTCTACAATTGTGCAGTAGTTATCCAAGGGGGTGAGGTGTTGGCGGTTGTCCCCAAAACCCACCTTTTTAGTACGCAAGAGTCGAGTGAAGTGCGCTACTTTGCACCGGCACCTCCCAAGAACACAACTATTGAACTGTTTGGCAAGTTGCTCCCTTTCGGGACTAAGCTCCTTTTTAAAGCCCAAGAGGTGGAGAACTTTATCTTTGCAGTGGAAATATGTAATGACCTGTGGGGCCAAAGCCCCCCTTCAAACCACCATAGCAGGGCGGGAGCTTTAATAATTGCCAATCTATCGGCTAGTAGTGAGCTTGTTGGCAAAGGCGCCTACCGGAGGAGCTTGGTGAAAGGACAATCTGCACGCCTGTTTTGTGGCTACCTCTACGCCTCTGCAGGCAGTGGGGAGTCGAGTAGCGAGATGGTTTATCTAGGGCATAACCTAATTAGTGAAAATGGAGAGATTCTAGCGGAAAGTAAAATTCCCTTTGAAGGTATTTTAAAAAGTGAAATCGATGTTGCCTACCTCGCCGGTGAACGGCGTAGTAACGATGACTTTAGCCCGATTCCTGCAGAGGAGTACCTAACAGTGGAGTTCTCTTGTCGCGAGAGGGAGGTGAGGCTGACTCGCCTAATAAACGCATACCCCTTCATCCCGGTCTCGCAAGCCCAGCGCAGGGACAATTTTCAAACAGCTCTCCTAATTCAAGCCATGGCTCTGGTGAGGCGAGTACAGCACGTAGGGTGTGAAAAAGTTGTGTTAGGGCTCTCAGGAGGGCTTGATTCAACTTTAGCCCTAATAGTGGCTATAGAGGCTTATGAACGCCTCAAGAAACCCTTGAGTGGGATAATCGCCGTTACTATGCCCTGCTTTGGGACTACCGCCACCTCTTTAAAGCTGGCGGAAGATTTAGCCGAGCACTTTGGTGTCACTTTACGGAAAATAGATATCACCAAAGCAGTAGAACAGCACTTTTTAGATATTGGTCACGCTAAAGAGGTCCACGACATTACCTATGAAAACGCTCAAGCCCGTGAAAGGACCCAAGTTTTAATGGATGTGGCCAATAGTGAGGGGGCTATTGTCATTGGTACCGGGGACCTCTCTGAACTGGCTTTAGGGTGGGCTACCTACAACGGGGATTTGATGAGTATGTATGGGCTTAATGCCTCAGTGCCAAAAACGCTGGTGCGCCATTTGATTAACTACTATGCCCATGAGAGGGCAAAATCCACTTTAAAAATGACCCTGCTGAAAGTACTGGAAGCCCCGGTCAGTCCTGAGTTACTCCCCCCTAAAGAGGGAGAGACCACCCAAAAAACTGAAGAGGTTATAGGGCCGTACGAACTATCTGACTTTTTTCTTTTCCACTCTATTCGCAGGGGCTGTCAACCCCGTAAGGTTTATCGGTTGGCCAAAATAGCCTTCGAAGGGAAGTATTCTGAGCAAGAGATACTGTCTTGGTTGCGCCTCTTTTATAAGCGGTTCTTTGCCAACCAATTTAAGCGCTCAACTCTTCCTGAAGGGCCTATGATAGGCTCGCTCTCCCTGAATCCCCGTAGCAGTTGGAAGATGCCCAGTGATGCCTCGGTGAAGATCTGGCTTGACGAACTGGAGTAGACCTTTACAAAAGATATAATATTTTTGTATCCTCTACCCACTTTAGTTGTTGTACCTAATGATATACTATCTGTATAATAACTAAATAAGAGGAGAATAGGTTATCTTTGATGCGTAAGGCAGTGTTTTTCAGTTTGCTACTGGTCTTATTGATTCCAATGGTGATAGGTGCCAGAAGCCTAGGAGAAGTTGACTTGGGGCTGTCGGGAATTTACCACACACAAGAAGACGAGAGTTTTAACGATTTTTTTGAAGGGATGGCTGATGGTAAAAATTGGACGATAGGGATTAACCTGAATGCTCGTCTCTACTTATTTAACCTCTCCTTCATGGCTATGATTCCCAATGGGTCACAAACGAATGGTCAGAAACTGGATTTACTCTCCACTTTAAGTGTCGATATCCCTTTGGTGACAGATTTGTTATACTTTAATTTAGGAGGTGGGTTGACAACAGACTTTATCTTTGGAGATGAAGAATCAGAGGCGTCGATTTTGGGTCACCCAATTGATGAAATTACTTTTAGTGACCTGGTAATGGATTCTCCAATTCATTTCAGGTACGGTCTTGATCTTTTAATTGGTTCGGCCAAAATTGGTCTATTTTACTTAGTGAACACGCGTTCTTCACTAAGCATGCTAGATGAACGAGGTGGGTGGTCTAAACTCTTCTCCTCTGCCGGATCAAGTAAACTTGGTCTAAAATTAGAGTTGGCGCTGTTTTGAAACCTATTGGTTTCATATCTGTTATATAACCACAGGGGAGTAACCCTGGAAGGAGAACTTTATGAAGAAGTATATACTGGCACTCTTAATAGTGCTATTGCTGGTGCCAGCAGGGCTTTTTGCCGGCATTTTTAATCTTAGTATCGGGGGTACTGCTCAGTACAAGTTACCAGTTGATGCGACTGACATTGGTGAAGAGTCCTTCGAAGGGATGACCGACATTGAGAACTGGGCCTTTGGAGGCGATATTCGGATGAGAATCCTCTTCGCCGAGCTCGATGTTGTGGGCCTCTACTCTAAGCTTGAGGAAGGGCACCGCATCTCCGGTCTGGTAACCGCAGGGGTCTCTTTGGACCTGTTAGGGATTTTGAGGGTTGGCCTCGGCTTAGGTCCCCGTTTGGGCGTTGATATTAAAGATGATAGCAGCATAATTATTTATGATCCGGAGGGAGACCCTATTACCGGCGACACCGATTTTAAAGCCGCTTTCATGAATGCCCCCATGACCTACAGAGTGACTACCGATTTGAAACTTGGGAAAGTATTGGTTGGGTTGAACTACACCGTTGACTCAAAGTTCACTTTTGAGAACCTGAGTGTTGAAGACTTAGCACCCGACTTCCAGCATGGAGCTATCGGAGTTTCTGTCCTTTACTCCCTCTTTTAAGACAAGGTCGCTGAATTAGAAGTTTTTCAGCCCCGTGGGTTTCGCGCGGGGCTGATTTGTAAAGAAGGAGAAGAGGTGTTTAAGCGTACTTGTATTGGTCTAATCGTTGTTCTATTAATCCCACTGAGCATCACGGCACGCCCCCTCGTCTCCTTTGGCGCCGGTTCTGTCAACCAGTTGCAGCTCGATTTTATCGATGAGGGCTTGAACGCTACCGGTGTAATTGATGTGCACAACTGGGCTACCGGCTTTGAAGGGCGCTTAAGGCTCTTTGTTCTTAACCTTGAGAGTTACCTCCTTTTCCAACAGGGCGAGATAATTAGTGTTGATGAGAGTGGGATGCCAATCTTCAAAGACGATATCGCTCAACGTATTTTTGGTATGAGTGGTATCGGTTTCTCTACACGCGCAGCCGTTGCCACAACTCTCAGCTTCACGGTCGGTACCCTGATGGGTTTCGATATCACACAGGGTTTTGGAGTGAAATTTTGGGCAGGAAGTCCCGCCAATATCTATAGTAAAGAGAACTGGGAAGATTTTCTGCAGAATATTTCATTGGCTTACCGGGTCAGACTCGATTTTAACCTCTCCCGTTTCTCTTTTGGAATTCACTACCAAATCCCCTCCAGTGGTTTTTCCTACGGTAACATTAGTTGGGAGGCACTTGAACCCGATTGGCACAAAGGGCGTCTAGGTGCCTCCTTTATCACTAGGATATTCTAAATCTAGTCCTCCTTTCTAATCTGTGTTAGACTAGAGCATCACTTTTTAAGGTAGTCTATGAAGAAATATAGTTTTTTTGGTTCATTCATGGTCTCTATTTTATTGGTTGTTGCCCTCTTTTTTGTCGTCTATTTCTTTCTGCCGATCGAGAGTGAAAAGTTCTTTGGTTTTAGCTACCAGTCAACTAAAGATTTTAAACACCTTAAAGAGGTCATCACAACGATTTTGACAAGAGCCGATGCGACCAACAGTTCTATTCAAGAGTATTTAGATCGTTTGGATGAGCCGGAGAACTTTCAAAATATAATTAAGAAAGAGAAAAAAGATTTAACGGCAATGTTGGCTTCTATAGGTGAAGGCATCAATTTTGGCTCTCTAAAAGGGGGCAGTTTGGCAGAGGTGCTCAGAGAAGGTTTAAACAACTCGAGTATCACGGACTCTAAACAAAATAAGGCTATGCAAAGAATTTTGTCCTGGGTAGAGAGTCTTTAATGGAGGTGACTTTTTTAGGGACCGGAACTAGCCATGGGGTGCCTAGAATAGGGTGCACTTGTGATGTCTGCCTCTCAAATGACCCCCGCAATAAACGGTTTCGCTCCTCAGTTCTGATTAGGGAAGGAGAGACAGCGGTAGTGATAGACACTACCCCCGAGTTTCGCCTGCAGGCCCTTAGAAGCCGCTTAGATCATCTCAGTGCCGTCTTTTACACCCATAACCATGCCGACCATATGAACGGAATCGACGATTTACGGGTCTTTTCAGAGCTCTCGCCTTTAAAGGTTTATGGTCCTCGGCAGGTCTTAGAAGATATCAAATTTCGATTTGCTTATGCCGTTGGCACTAACGGATACAACGGAGGGTTGCCGCAATTAATCCTCAATGTAGTGGAAAAGGAGGGAGTCCAGGTGGGTCCTCTCCAATTCATTCCAGTCCCTCTAATCCATGGGTGCCGGGAAGTTTTTGGTTATAGAGTTGGCTCTTTTGCCTATTTAACCGACTGTAAAAAGATCCCTGAAAAAAGCCTCTCTCTGCTTGACGCTTTAGAGGTTCTGGTACTGGATGCCCTGCGTTTCCACCCCCATCCGACCCATCTGACAATCGATGAGGCTGTCGAAGTTGCCCTGCTAATTGGCGCTAAAGTGACCTATTTCACCCACTTAACCCATAGGGTCGACCATAGTACCCTTGATAACTACCTACCCAAAAACATCCATCCGGCTTATGATGGGCTAAGTGTGACGCTGTAAGGGGGGATTTATGGGTGAGGAAAAAAAAGAGACTCTTTATATCATTGATGGCTACGGACTAATTTACCGCTCCTACTTCGCCTTTATAAACAACCCTTTAAGGGATATGGAGGGCAATAATGTTTCAGCCCTTTTTGGGTTCTTTAACTCCCTCTTAATGGTACAACGGGAGTACAATCCCGACTTTCTAGTGGTGGCTATGGACACGGCTGCCCCTACTTTTCGCCACGAGCTCTACAGCCAATACAAAGCCAATCGTGAAGCAGCCCCCCAAGACCTCCATGCACAGGTTCCCCTCATTGAAAAGATTCTAGAGGCTGCTAATATCCCTCGTATTGCTCTGGAGGGGTGGGAGGCCGACGATGTGATCGCTTCACTGACAAAATGTGCTTCTCGGCAGAACATCGAGAGTGTGATGGTGACCGGCGATAAAGACTTATTGCAACTAGTCAAAGATGATGTTTACGCTCTCAGACCGCCCCGTAAAGGGGAGAAGAGTTACCGTAAAACCGGTAGCCAAGAGGTAGCCCAAGAATTGGGGATACTCCCCTCCCAAATGATCGACTATTTGGCCCTCATAGGGGACAGCTCTGACAACGTGCCGGGAGTCGCCGGAGTGGGTCCTAAAGGGGCCCAAAAACTTTTGGAGAAATATAAAGACCTTGATACTATTTATGCTAATCTGGGAGAGTTGAGCCCCAAATTAGCCGAAAGGTTGGCGACTTCGAAAGAGGCTGCCTATTTGAGTAAAACCCTCGTAACCCTCCAAAACGATATTATCGATGTTAAAAACTTCGATACCGATAAATTTAGAGTATCTTCAATTGAATGGGAGAAAGCAATTCCCCTCTTTGAGTCGGCGCAGGCGCGCTCTATTATTGCCTCTATCCTCTCTATGAATGGTTTAAAGGCAGAAAAGTTGGTTGGATCGGCTAAAGAGGGTCATTACCACCTGGTTAAAACAAAAGAACAATTAGCTCAACTGCTAGATGAGATGGCCCAAGGTGAAGTTATGGCTCTCGATTTGGAGACTACCAGTTTGGATGAAATGGTAGCACAAGTTGTCGGTTTTTCATTCACTAACCGCCCCTATGAGGCGTGGTATGTCCCTTTGTACGCTGGCGGGGAAGCTCTCTTTCCAGAAGAGGAGGCTAAAAAACTCCTACGAGAGTGCTTAGTAGATAAAGGTACTCCAATAATCGGCCAAAATCTGAAATACGACTACAAGGTGCTGGTTAGGTGGGGGATTGAGCAAGTCAACCTCGCATTTGACACAATGGTGGCCGCTTGGTTATTAGACTCTTCCAGCTCCCTTTACAACTTAGATTACCTTGCAGAGCGCTACCTAGATGGGTACAAAACAATTCCTTACAGCGCGGTAGTTGTCGATAAAAATAAGAGTTTTAAAGATGTTCCCGTTGAGATGGCTGTGAAGTACGGAGCTGAAGATGCTGACGTGACCTTCAGGCTCTACGAAATCTTCTCGCAAGCCCTCCAGAGCCGTCATTTAGAAGAACTGTTCAACTCGTTAGAGATGCCTTTGGTGAAAGTTTTAGCCCAGATGGAATTGAAAGGGATCCTCTTAGATGCCCATAAACTCCTCCAGTTTGATAGCGAGGTCGTATCGCGTCTAAAGGCAATTGAAGAGGAGATCTTCAGAGAAGTTGGCCATGAATTCAATCTCAATTCACCCAAACAACTTCAAGAAGTTTTGTTTGAAGAGCGCAGTTTACCTGCCACTAAAAAGATCAAGAGTGGCTATTCGACGGCTACCGATGTCCTTGAGACACTGGCCGACTTAGACAAAGTTCCCGCTCTCATCCTACAGAATAGGGGATTGGTAAAGTTAAAAAATACCTACATCGACACTCTACCCACTATGGTTAATCCATTAAGTGGTAGAATTCACACCTCATACACCCAAACCGGCACTGCTACCGGCCGGCTATCCAGTCGTAATCCCAATCTACAGAACATTCCCGTCCGTAATGAAGATGGGAGGCGTATCAGGGAGGCTTTTGTCCCTCAAGAGGGCTGTTTGCTCCTCTCGGCGGACTATGCCCAAATAGAATTGGTGGTCTTAGCCCATTTAGCAGACGACGCCTCCTTGAAAGAGGCCTTCTTAAGGGGTGAAGATATCCACACCCATACCGCCAGTATCATCTTTGGTGTTCACCCTGATTTAGTTCTTACTGAACAGCGGAGAATTGCCAAAACTATCAACTTCGGGGTGATGTATGGGATGAGCGCCTTTAGACTCTCCAATGAGCTTAAGATACCACGCAAAGCAGCCCAAACATTCATTGATGACTACTTTGCCCGTTTTGCTAAAGTTAAAGCTTTCATGGATGGCATCAAAGAGGCTGCCAGAAAAGAGGGGAAAGTTAGGACCCTACTGGGTAGAGAACGTTCGGTACCCGAAATAAACAGCCGTAATGCTACCGAGAGAGCAGGAGGCGAACGGATTGCCGTGAATAGTGTGATACAGGGCACGGCTGCCGATATTATGAAGATAGCCATGCTACAAGTTGCTGAGTTGTTCAAGCGTAAAAAGTTAACCAGTTCTCTTTTACTGCAAGTCCACGATGAACTGATTTTTGAAGTGGTTGAAAGTGAGCTATTAGAGGTGCAGACAGAGGTGAAGAGGGTGATGGAGGGGGCTTACAAACTCTCAATTCCCCTTAAGGTGAATATGGAGGTGGGTCCTTCTTGGGGGGAGATGCAATGATTACTATCGGCTTAACGGGTAAGTACTGTGCGGGTAAAAGCCATATCGCGTCTTTGTTAGACCTCCCGACCATCGAAGTCGACGAATTAGGCGTTGAAGCTTTAGAGGCCGTTAAAGGGGAGGTAATTGCCACCTTTGGTACCTCTATTGTGCAAGAGAATCGCGAAATTGACCGTAAAGCGTTGGGAAGAATTGTATTTTCAGACCCGCTGGAGCTCGCTAAACTGGAGGCCCTCCTTCATCCTCAAATGCGCGAAGCTGTTTTAAAAAGAGTAGTTGAGTACAGAAAAGAGGAGCAGAAGGCAATTGTCATTAATGCCGCGCTTTTAAAGCGGATGCATCTCGAACTCTTCTGTGATTACGTCTGCTATGTTTATGCCCCCGGTATTTTAAGGTTTTTGAGGGCAAAAGCGCGCGATAAAGCGACTTTAAGCACTTTTTTAGGGATGGAGAGGTCGCAAAAAGATATCGATTACAAATATTTGAGTCAACCTATTCCCCTCTATATATTAAAGAACTACGGAAGTAACCATTTTATAAGTCGACAAGTAGCCGAGTTTTGCGTTAGTATAGGGGTATGACGAAGAAAGAATTAATAGGAAGCGGAGCTTTATGAGAAAAAAAGGAATATTGGTAACCATTGGAATCATTATTTCGCTTGGTATCTATGTGATAGCTGGTCTTCTCTACTTCTACCCCACGGTACTTAGTGAGAAAATAGAGCAATTGACAGGCGAAAAATTGGTAGCTCCCACCCAAGCTGTTGTAGAACCAGAAATGGTTAAAGAGGAGCCTAGGGTTGTGCCACCTCCTAAAGAGGAACCTAAAGTAGTCGTCGAAGCCCAAAGTTGTGGTAGAAGAACCTAAAGTTGTAGAGCCACCCAAAGTAGTGGTAGAAGAGCCTAAGGTAGTGGCGCCTCCTAAAGTAGTCGTTGAAGAACCTAAAGTTGTAGAGCCTCCCAAAGTGGTGGTAGAAGAGCCTAAGGTAGTAGCGCCTCCCAGAGTAGTCGCCGAAGAGCCCAAAGTTGTGGTAGAAGCACCTAAAGTTGTAGCACCTCCTAAAGTAGTGGTGGAAGAGCCTCCTAAAGTAGTTGTAGAAGAACCCAAGGTTGCGCCACCGGTTAAAGAAGAGGTCAAAGTTGCTGAGCGTGAGGTGCGGATAATTGACCGCACTCCTGTCGTGGTTGACATAGAAAAGCGTGTTTTGCACAAGATTCCAGTCTATGAGGAGAAGGACCTCTCAACGACTTTAGCCCTTCCCTATTTTAGGGTCAGCAAGCCCCCTCTCCGGAGAGTTCAGCCGGTTGTTGACTTTTCTCCTATAGAGGTCCCTAAAGCCCCGGTGCTTTATAAAGCGGAGGTTATAGAGGTCCCCCACTTTAAAGCCCCTGAACCGGTTGAGACCTTTTGGGAGTCTCCTAAAATAGCAGAAGATAAAAAATACTTGAGTGTACCGGCATTTTTAGCCGAAGCCAATAAAGCTAGGCAAGAGGCTGTCGATAAGATTTTTGAAAAATTGATTTGGCCTTAAATAAAAGAGGGGCACTCTTAAAGGGTGCCCCTTTTAATTTCCTTAGACTTCTGCTTTATCGCTCGGCTCTCCGCGGGTAACCTTGGACATTAAGAAGAAAGCAATCAACATACAGACAGCGGCAAATAAGAAGAGCGAACCGTAACCGAAGATATCGATTAAGCCCCCCGTGATAGGAGGAGCCACGATTGAGGCGAGTTGACTGAAGAAATAATAGAGCCCTGTGTAGATCCCCATATTAGCGTAATCGGCCATTTGCCACAACATTGGGAAGGAGTTGGTAATAACAGATACCCAGAAAATTCCAAAGGCAAACATCAAGGCCCAAAACGGAATCATTCTGAGGGATTGGGAAATGCCTTCTGTGGTAAAGATTATGGAGTGGGCAAAGATTAACACCAAAACTACAATTAGACCGACTAATGAGGCTCTAATTGTCTTTTTTCGACCGTGTTTGTGGGCGACCAAGCCACTGGGGATGGCGAAAATTGCATAGGCCACCCCTACCATCCCGGCGGCTAGGGCGGCACTGCCCGGGGAAGTTTTAAGGATTTCCAGTGAATATTTGCCTACGAAGGGCAGTACCCCTTGGTAACCAATAAACCAGAAGAGGAGTGATAAGAGGATATAAAAGGCACTCTTATCTTCTTCGCCGAAGATCTGTTTTAGCGATTTGATGATAGGAACCTTCTCTTCGGCGGCCTTTTCAAAGTTTGTCCCCTTGTTCTCTTTGACAAAGAAGAAGAGGAGAATTACCGCGATGAGCACTAAAACACTGGCAAAGGGGTAGGCTAATATATTGTCAACTAAACCCACCTTCGGCAGTTTGATTTTAACATTCATCAATTGGGCCAGTCCAATTGTCCCCACAATCGCGGCAATACCGCCCATGGTGTTAATGACTCCGTTGGCCTCTGAGCGGATTTCACCGGGAACAAGGTCGGGCATCAGGGCGACAACTGGTCCTCTGACCGCCTGTTTGAACAGGTTGAGGGCAAAAATTAAGATAATCAACAAGGCTAAAGAAGAGAGTGCGGCAAAGGGAATTAGCCCAAAGGCAAAGGCACTCAGAGGTAACAGCGTAATGATGAACGGCATGCGGCGACCAATCCTAGTTTGCGTTCTATCGCTGATAGCTGAGAATATAGGGATTAAAAAGATGGCAAAGACATTGTCTAATGTCATGATTGCCCCGATAAGCGCATTGGATTCAATGTAACGGCTCAAGAAAATTGGGATGTAGGTATCGTAAAGGGGGTCCATTAACCCCATTGTGAAAAAACCTAGTCCAATCAGAAAAGTCGTTAGATAATACCCTTTCATGGTTTTCTTTGGTTCTTTTGCTGACATGGTAACCTCACAAAATGTGTTGCTTGAAGTGTATCAGTAAACGCAAGTAGATGCAAAAGAAATTCATCTACTGGACTGTAAAGCCAGTTTTCTGTTAGATAGAAGGGATGGACAATAATGGAATAGTAGCTACAAAGCAAGCGTTAGAGACCTATATCACCCTCACACCTCAAGAGGCACAGTGGTTTAGTTCCGTAGGGGACAAATTACCCTTTTTGGTTAGCCGCTACTACCTTGCCTTGATCAATCCCGATGATCCTAATGACCCTATAAGGCGGCAAGTTATCCCCTCAGTAGAGGAGTTGGACCTCTCTGAGCACGAAAATATCGACCCTTTGGCTGAAGAGAAACACTCAGTACTCCCCCGCCTCATTCACCGCTATGAAAATAGGGTCGCACTGTTGGTTACCGACAGGTGCGCTACCTATTGCCGCCATTGCTTCCGGCGGCGCTTTACAGCTACAGAGCAAAATTTCATAACGCGCCAAGAGTTAAGCGAGGTTCAAGCGTACTTAAAACAAAATAGTGGGATAAAAGAGATCCTTTTAACCGGGGGAGACCCCCTAACCCTCTCTGATATGCGTTTAAGAGAGCTGTTTAGTGCCCTTTATGCTGTAAGAAAGGACTTAGTGATCAGGCTCTGTACCCGCATCCCCGCAACTTATCCCCAAAGGGTAACGGAAAAATTGATCGCTATGTTGACGGCTGTTAGAGAAGGGCCTATCTACCTATTGACTCAGTTTAACCATCCCCGTGAGCTGACCGCAGAGAGCCAAAGGGCTGTCAACCTTTTTGTCGATAACGGGATACCGGCTTTTAATCAAACGGTCCTCCTTAGGGGGGTCAACGATGACCTTGTCGTCTTGGAAGAGTTAATGAATTCCCTGTTAGCTAATCGCATCAAACCCTACTACCTTTTCCAAGGGGATTTGGTTGCGGGGACAAAACACCTCAGAGTCCCCTTAGAGAGGGGCTTACTCTTGGAAGAGGAGTTAGTTAAGCGTCTGAGCGGATTAGCAATGCCGACCTATGCTGTTGACCTTCCTAATGGGGGTGGGAAGGTTCCCTTGGGTAAAAATTACCTTCTCAGGCGAGAAGGTAATGTGTGGGTATTTAAAACTCCCCAAGGGGAGATTGTGAACTACAGTGACTAAGCTATTTGTTGACGCGCTCTAAATACTCTTT
>JBAYSE010000035.1:0-13865 GCA_041676265.1 Sphaerochaetaceae bacterium | reverse complement strand
ATCTCAACCGACTGCATCTTCTTCCCATCACGCACCAACGTAACACAGGCGGTGGCCGTCATATTATTCCCGCTGTTAACGACAAAGTTGTCGAGTTCGTAGATTGTAGGGGCCGAGTGGGTTTCGCTCTCCATCAAAGCGATTAAATCGCGGTCTTCTATTACTTTTTTCTTATCGGCTAAATTTTTAAAGTCTTTGAAGAGCTTGGTGCTCAGCTCTTTTTCTAAGAAATAGCCCAACTCTTCCATTCGCTTGGTAAAAGCGTGCTGACCCGAGTGTTTGCCTAAAACCATGGCGGTCTTTTTCAAACCAATCGATTCGGGCGTCATAATCTCGTAAGTTCGCGCATTGGCCAAAACC
The DNA here is from genome assembly GCA_041676265.1 of Sphaerochaetaceae bacterium. Classification (GTDB taxonomy): domain Bacteria; phylum Spirochaetota; class Spirochaetia; order Sphaerochaetales; family Sphaerochaetaceae; genus DUOJ01. The sequence continues at coordinate 13,505 of JBAYSE010000035.1, read as the reverse complement.
CCGTGTTGGTGGATTCCCGATTCGTGGGCAAAGGCATTCGCCCCCACGATAGCCTTATTGGGACTGATAGCCACCCCTGTTATAGAGGAGAGCAGTCGGCTAGTCTTATAAAGTTGCGTAGTATCGAGGTTAAAGGCGAAGTCGAAAAGGTCACTGCGGGTATGCATGGCCATCACCAACTCTTCAAGGGCAGCGTTACCGGCGCGCTCGCCAATACCACACACCGCACACTCAATCTGGCGAGCTCCGGCCTGCACTCCGGCTAGCGAATTAGCCACCGCCATCCCTAAATCGTTGTGGCAGTGGGTCGAGATAATCGCTTTATCGATATTGGGCACATTGTTTCTGAGGTACTCAATCAGAGAGTAGTACTCTTGGCTCATGGTGTAACCCACCGTATCGGGGATGTTAACAATTGAGGCTCCCGCCTTAATGGCCCCCTCTACAACCCGACAAAGATAATCGCGGTCGCTACGCGTCGCATCCTCTGCGGAGAACTCCACCTCAGAGGTTAAGTTACGGGCATAGCGCACCATCTCTACGGCTTGGCTAAGCACCTCTTCCCTACTTTTCTTAAGTTTGTATTCGAGGTGTAAATCACTGGTGGCAATAAAGGTGTGAATACGAGGATTCGCAGCCCCTTTAAGCGCCTGCCAAGCATATTCAATATCTTTAGGAAGAGCTCGAGCCAACGAGGCAACAGTCGAATCTTTGATCTCAGCGGCTATGGCTTGCACTGCGGCAAAATCTCCCGCTGAGGCGATGGCAAAACCGGCTTCAATTACATCGACTTTGAGCGCTTCAAGCTGTCGGGCAAAACGGAGTTTTTCCTCTAAGTTCATACTGTAACCGGGGGCTTGCTCTCCATCCCTGAGGGTTGTGTCAAAAATTGCAATCTGTTGGCGCATCCTCTTACCTCCCCTATTTGCGCAACCAGCTCATCAAACCTCTCAGTTTTTGGCCGGTCGTCTCCAAGAGACTCTCCCTCTCCATGCGCCGTTTAGCATTGAAAAAGGGGCGCTTGACTTGGTTCTCTAAGAGCCAATCACGGGCAAAGGAGCCCTCTTGGATTGCGCTTAAGATGCTTCGCATCTCTTTTTTAGTCTCGTCGGTTATTATCCGACGCCCACTCACATAATCGCCATACTCGGCCGTGTCGCTTATCGAGTAACGCATGTAGGAGAGTCCCCCTTGGTAGATCAAATCGACAATCAATTTCATCTCATGGCAACACTCAAAATAGGCCATCTCCGGTTGGTAACCGGCTTCAACAAGGGTGTCAAAACCGGCTTTAATAAGGGCAGTTACCCCCCCACAGAGGACCGCCTGCTCACCAAAGAGGTCTGTTTCAGTCTCTTCCTTGAAGGTTGTCTCGAAGATCCCGGCACGTCCTGCCCCTAGGCCGGCAGCATAGGCTAGAGCCACCTCTTTCGAGTTGCCCGAGGGGTCTTGATGAACGGCTATGAGGGAGGGGACCCCTTTGCCCTCTTGGAATTGGCTACGCACTGTGTGTCCGGGCCCCTTGGGAGCTACCATGATGACGTTGACATCTTCGGGGGGTACTATTTGCCCAAAGTGGATATTAAAGCCGTGGGCAAAAGCCAGGTATTTACCGGCTGTGATCTTAGAAGCGAGCTCTCCACTGTAAAGGGCGGCCTGTTTCTCATCGTTGACCAGCAACATCACAATATCACAAGCCGCAGCTGCCTCACCGGCTAACATCACCCTGAGGCCATCTTCTTCAGCTTTCTGCCAAGAAGGGCTCCCTTTATAAAGACCCACTGTGACGTCTACGCCCGACTCATGCAGGTTAAGGGCGTGGGCATGACCTTGGCTGCCGTAGCCGATTATGGCAACTTTTTTTCCCTCTAAAAGACCCATGTCGGCATCTTTTTCATAGTACATTTTACTCATCATTTTCCCCCTTTGCTTTATCAATTCCGCGATTAATCATCGCTTGAGAGCCCCGCTCCATTGCTGTCACACCGGTACGCACCAACTCAGTTATCCCGTGGGGATAGAGGAGGTGTAAGAAGGAGGCAATTTTGTCCCCGGTACCGGTGATTTGCATGGTGATGGTCTCTTCACTGACATCCATTATTTTGGCTTTAAAGATCTCTGAGAGCTCAACAACCGCCGGTCTTGTTTTCTCAGTCGTATTAACTTTGACCAAGACCAACTCACTTTGGATACTCCCTTGGGCCGTTAATTCAACGACAGCAATGACATCGATTAGTTTGGCTACTTGCTTCTCAATCTGTTCAACTATCGCCTGGTCTCCGGTCACAACAATTGTAATGCGGCTAATAGCGGAGTTTTCAGTCTCTCCTACCGAGAGACTGTCAATATTGTAGCCACGACGACTAAAAAGCCCCACAACACGACTGAGAACTCCCGGATGGTTGTTAACTAAAATCCCTAAAGTGTAGCGACACATACAGTAACCCCCTTTTAAAGTGGTGCGATATAGTTATAGTGATACACCGAGTCACCGTGAAGGAGTTCTCCACGGTTGCACCCGAAACGGCGTACCGTGGATTATAGAATAATAATGTTTACTAGAATAATAATCGCAGGTAGGAGAGCGATAGATAAAAGGAGGTTGGATAGGGAAATAGCAGATTGTGTACTTGATGCTGATGCGGTCATTTGAGTGAAAGCTGACCCACATCCCGTGTTAGGTGAGAAAAAAGGTTTTCCTTTTGTGGTACGCATAACAGGCTCCTCAAATCTAAAGATTGCCCTTTGTTGTACTGTTATATCAGATAAATGTCAACTAATATTCCCCATTTTCTTCTATATTTATACATTTTCTATACATTTGTATAAAAAAGATAGCTTTTAACAACATCAAGGCCACCTCTAATAGGTGGCCTTAAAGTGGAAAAGTTCAGTTTAATCGTGTTTAGAGTTGGCGTCGATAACCACCACCACAATCAAGATAATACCCTTAACCACCCACTGCCAGTAGGTGTTAACACTCATCAAAATCATAATATTGGAGATAACCTGCAAGAAAAGGGCTCCGATAACAACTCCAAAGACCTTTCCCCGTCCCCCGGTCAGTGAAGTACCCCCTAAGACCACAATTGTCATCACATCAAAAAGAAGGTTCTCTCCAATGGAGACGTTACCACTTAAAGAGCGGGAGGTGAGCCCCAATGCCCCAATACTGGAGAGGACGGCACATAACACAAAGGCGAAGATACTGATGAATTTAATGTTGATTCCCGAGAGTTTGGCCGCTTCAATATTGCCACCGACTGCGTAGAAACTCCTGCCCAGTTCGGTGTGTTGGGCAAAGATATGGAGAACTACCGCTACTACGATGAGCAAGATAACCGGGAAGGGGACAAATCCTATATAACCGGCTCCCAGAAAGTTAAAACTCTCCGGTAGGCCAGAGATTGGCAACCCTCTGGAGTAGATAAAATAGATCCCTTTAATAATATTCATCACCGTGAGGGTTCCAATGAAAGAGGGCATCTTCCCGTAAACGGTCAAAACACCGTTAATTATCCCGACAACAATCGACATCAAGAGGACAATCAGCATCGCCCAAAAGACCGGAACACCACTGTTGGCAACCATCCCGGCAAAATAGATACTCGTCATCCCTATAATTGAAGTAATCGACATATCCATGTTAGCAATTAAGACTACAAAGAATTCACCGAGGGCAATGATTGAGATAAACGATGCTTGCCGTAAGATGTTCATAATATTGCCGGTCGTGCGGAACTTCGGCAGGCTTAAAAAGCTAATCAAGAAGAGGCCGATGAACAAGATGAGAATCATCCACTCATTTAAAAAGGACTTAAAGTTTTTCTTGTACTGCACTTTACTCTGTACTGTTTCGACGTTATTCATGCTTCTACCACTCCTAAAAGATCTTGGATGATAACTTCCTGGGTAATATTTTCTCCCTCGATGACATCCATTATTTTCCCTTCATACATTACATAGACCCTGTTAGATAACCCAATAATCTCCTCCAACTCAGGCGAGACCAGAATAACCCCCTTGCCGGCCTTAGCCAATTCGTTGATGAGGTTGTAAATCTCAAACTTAGCCCCGATATCGATACCTCTGGTGGGCTCATCCAACAGGAAAACATCACAATTGCGTAGCATCCATTTGGCGAGAACGACCTTCTGTTGGTTTCCGCCGGAGAGTTTACTAATGAGCTGTAAAAGTGAGTAATACCGCAAATTGAGCCGTTTATTGATCTCAAAAGCCGCCTCACTCTCTTTACGATGGTTTTGGAAAAGTTTCCACTTCTTGAAGAACTTCATCGAAGCCAGCGTTGTATTGTCTTTGATGTTGAAAAGCATATTGAGCCCCAATAGACGCCTCTCATCGGGAACAACCCCTAAACCGTATTTAATAGCCTGTTGAGGGCTGTGGATTTTCACTGCCTCCCCTTTAATAAAAACTTCGCCTGAGGACAGTTTATGGTTACCGAAGATGGCGTGCAACAACTCGGTTTTACCGGCCCCCAAAAGCCCCGAGATTCCCACCACCTCACCGCTTCTCACCTTCAAATTGACATCGCGAAAAGCGGTCGGTGCAGTAAAATTTTTAATCTCCAAGAGAACTTCGCCAAATTTGTGGCTCTTGGCCGGATAGACGTTTTTTAACTCCCGCCCAATAATCATCTTCACCAGCTCGGGTTTGTCGATATCTTGCACCTCACCGCTGCTGATAAACTTCCCGTCACACAGTACGGTGTAGCGGTCACAACACTGGAAAATCTCGTCCAACCGGTGAGAGATGTAGATAATACCGATCCCTTTGGCCTTTAAGAGGTCGATAATCCTAAAGATGTTTTGAATGCCATCCTCTTGGAGAACCGCTGTAAGTTCATCGAAGATTAGTACGTCGGGGTTATCGAGCATCGCCTTGGCTAACTGAATAATCTGTTTCTCAGCGGTTCTCAAGTGTTTGACTTTCACCTTTAAATCGACATCACACTGCAGATATTCTAGTAGTTCTGCCCCTTTCTTTTGCAATTTTTTCCAGTCAATAATTGGGCCCCTCTTCTCGTAACGTCCGATGAAGATATTCTCCAACCCGTTCATATCCTCCATCAATTGGAACTCTTGGTGGACGATGGCAACCCCCATTTCATAAGATTTACGCACCGAAAAAGAGGGGATATGGATAGATTGTCCTTTGATATAGAGCTCCCCTTCGGTCATTTTGTAATCCCCAATGATGCACTTTGAGAGAGTCGATTTACCAGCTCCGTTTTCACCGACTAAGCCGTGGCACTCTCCTGCAAGGAGGGTGAAATCGACATTATCGAGCGCTTTGACTCCGGGAAACACCATTGTACAGTTCTTTACTTCTACCAATTTCTCTGCAGCCATTCTTCCTCTCCTCCTACAGCCAGAGCCAGCCAAGAGCCTCAATACCGGAGCAGATGATATCCTCATCCGGATTCTCGGGATGCCTAATGTTGTGAATCAACCGCTTTATTTCATGATAGGGGAACATTGAGCTCTTCACACCCGTTTCCCCCACCGGGTTGATATCGAAGAACATCTCTTTGACAATTGCGAAATCTTTTTCGTTGTAAAAGAGGATCTCATCCAATAATTGGTCTTTTTTCACCCCGTCACTCTCCTGTGCATACTTAAGAGAGGCCAACGCCATGTCGTAGATGACTGCGTTGCGGCGCTCTGCGTTGATAAGACGGGCAAAGTGAGGCGCCCAATGGACGAGGCGCCGGTCGTTTTGGCACGCCTCATAGAGCTCCTTAAGCATTGCCAGCAGTTTAGGATGGCGCTCTTTGGCCTCCATAATTGTGGGGATATCACTCTCTTTAAGTTTGTTCTTCTGGAACGGATAGGGTGTAGAATAGAAAGGCATTTGGCTCTCGTGGATAGTCAGCATGGTGCGCATCACGTAGAGAACTTTCTCGCCTAGAACACCAAAGTTGAGCTCGCAAGCGCGTTTAAAGAACTCATCCATTGCCATGCGCGAACCCCACCCGTAGTTCCCGTGGGCTATTTCATGGAGAAAAAGTCCATACCACTCAAACATGTAACCGTTGATACCGTGCACCCCCATCTCGATACTGCCGAGGTGTTGCTCAATATCGGTCTCAATAACCTGTTCGTTAGTCTCATCCTCGTAGCGAATCATATTCGACTTAAAGGTCCGGTAGAGGCGCCCCATCGTAGAGGTGATGGAGTTGGCCTCCGTGTCGCGCGCCCAGATGTGCTCCTTTCCAAACGCTTTGACCCATTTGGGGAACTCTGTCTCCGGTACATAAAGACCGGGTGCCCAGAAGAGATTAATTCCCTTAGGCATACTGCGCACACACTCCTCTAAGAAAGCAGGATCTTTCTCAAGGGGAGGTTGCCTAAAGGCCCTAATTCCCAGAACAACAGCGGGGTTAACCTTTTTGACCCGCTCCCAAATCTGGTTTAGGAGCCAAATATTGGCCTTATGTTTAGCTTCAACCGGGGCAGAAGAATCTTTACCCCAAGTGTTCCGGCATTGGTCGCATTCACAGAACCAGAACCCCTCTTCACTCTCTTCAAGGGTGAAGCCATCAAAGCCCAAACTGGCTATGCGCTCCATTGAGCGCAGAATATATTCGACATTAGTTGGGTTGCTCAAACAGAGGCTATCAAAATCGTTGAGGAATTGACTGCTCTTGGGAGGAATCATGCGCGCCTCAGGATGTTTGATGGAGTAACCTCCATTGTAGGAGTTAAGCCCTACATAGGCAAAGAAAGCAAACTCCATAGCGTGGCCATACTCAATTAATTTCGCGAGATAGGGCTCTTCGATATTGGGGTGCGAGTAGCGCACCTTTAACCACGCCTCATTTTCCGCATTCCAGATCTTAATGGGCACATCTTTTAAGACCGTTTCAGGGTACTGGTCAAACTCAAAGGGCCAGTAGCCGTACATGACCATGTTAAACTGGTTAATTTTGTTATCTAAACTGATATTTAAGAATTCAAGCCATTTATCGTAGTCCCACAGCTGCATATCGAAACCGATACGCCCATAACCGGCGTACCAAGAGAAGGTGGGGGCAACTGCACGCACCGCGACAGAGGGCCAATCGACTATTTCACAACAGGGGAGGCGAAAAGAACCCTCCTCTGATTTTAACAACATCTTGAGGGAAGTAATCCCGTTGATAAAACCGGCCTTTTTCTCCCAGTACAAAACAACCTTTTCTTCGCCGATTTCTAAAACATACCCTTGGTCAATGAAAAGTGCTTTATTGTCTGCCTCTCTCCCCTTTAGGGAGGGAATTAACTCAACTACCATTTTTTCGGCCGAGTCTGCCACAATGCCCCGATAGTTCCAAAAGCGCTTTTGGGCTATCTCAACGAGATCTCGATCATGATAATCAATTGAGAGCGTCTTGAATGGTTTTGTAAAACAGTTTTTGTCAACTAATCGCTTAGGTTCAGGCAATAAATTAATCATAAGTCACCTTTAAAAAAATAGGGAGATGTTTGGGCAGGAGTTACCCTGCCCAAACCTTTAACCAACTCTTAGAGCCAAGACCAGTTCTGCCAGTCGTAATCTTTAATATTGGCAGGTGTAATGGCTTCCGGTTTCGGGAGGTCCCAGATCTTGTCGATGGTTTTCTTCTGCACCAGTGTCTGGTACATCGCTTCTGTTGCTTGGTAGCCGAGGTCGACAGGATTCTGAAGAACCTCACCGAGCCACGCCTCATTACCATCGGTTATATACTTGAGGACGTCTTTGTCGCCGGCAATACCGATGAATTTAATCTCTCGGCGGTTAGCTGCCCGAGCAGCGTTGTAAGGCCCGATTACCTCTGCATCGTTGTGTCCGGAGACAACATCGATGACGGGTTCACGCTGCAAGATATTCTCCATCAAGCTCTGGGAAGAGTCGCGCGAACCGGCCCCTACATCCCCTTCTTCAATTATACGGGCATTGGGGAAGGAGGCTTTAATAACATCTCTAAAACCTTCAAAACGGTCGACAGAGACTTGCCCAGAGGTGGGACGGGTCACAAACAGACAAACCGGGTTGGGTTTGCCAAGTTTTTTGAGGTACTCTACGGCCACTTCTCCAGATGTCTCACCGAGCATACGCATGTCGTGCCCCACAAAAGTTTCCCACACAATGTCACTGTCACTCTTGGGCTCTTGGGCGTAGTCTCCAATTACAAAGGGGATTCCCTGATTAACGTACTGCTTCATAGTCGGAATAGCCGACGAAGCATCTGCGGGGAATAAGATAATACCTTTTGCTCCTCCGGTGATGAGGGCATCGAGGTTGTTCAACATGGTCGAAACGTCCGAACGGGAGTCTTCAAACTGGAAAGTAAAACCGGCTTCGCTATGGTCTTTTGCCCATTGCTGACATCCGTCAATTACGCCTAGATACCAAGTGTAAGCAGAAAGCTCCATGATGCTAACCCCAATCTTGGTTTTACCGTCAGCTACCTCTGCCTTTCCGGCGGCAAAAACCACTGAGCCAACTAGCATCACTACCAGCAGGACAACAATTACTTTTTTCATAACCTTCTCCTTTTTGCTTCTCCTTTAGGATTCATTTTAAATATATGTAACACATATATTAGCCACTAATTAATAGCCTCTCTTAGCCATATAAGGGTCTGCTCTACCATATGTTTACCAAGCTCTTCACTCGCCTCGACGGCACTTTGAGCAAACCATTCGGTGTTCTTCTCACACCGTGAGAGGTCGACGTTTTCCGGGTAGGTACCCAGCATCAAAGAGGTCTCCCATTTCCCCGCATGGTCAAAGCCACCACAGGCGTGCTGGGCTTCTTTACTAATCAGGGGGATAACTTTTATGTAAGAGAAGGGGTCATCGCCCGTCCCTAGGTTTTCATAGTAGTCTTGGTAGGCGTTACTCCCCCACCATCCGCGCCCTTTGGTCGCCTCCATGTACTCCATGGTCACCTTCTTGGCCGCCTTATGGCAGGCGATGGTCATCGGCATTAAGCCTCCCTCTTCGGTTTGATGGTGCATGACTAAGTAGATATTTTGCCAACCTCCAAAAATTAAAGATTTTAAGATGGCGTAGAGGTATTGCGTGTGGGCATCTTCATCGACATGGATTGTCCCAGTCTCGGGTCCCCCCACGGCATAGGAAGCCACCCCGTACCAAATGGGGGGCATAACAACAATCTCTTTCTCTTTCTCTAACTCCCTTAAACACCCTGTGACGACCATCGTATCGGTCCCCACCGAGGTATGATAAGCGTGGTATTCAATCGTTCCAATGGGAATTATAAAGGGAACTCTGCGTGTTTTTGCGTCTTCGATTTGATCAAAAAACATATCAATCAACTGCATATTCAGCCTCTCTTTTAGCCCCCCAAAGGGGAGCTAACTATTAACAACCTCAATATATACCAAACCCGCCTCCCCTTTTAAGGGGAAGGTTTCAGTGCTCTTACTGTATTATAGGAACGCTTTTTTCAATAATGCAAGAAAACATTCCCATTATTCCACAAGATTTCATTTAAACGTTTTAATGAAAATAGATTGAAATTGTCAAAATTAGACTTGAATTACCCTCACCATAGATTTACAATGGGCGTACTTACCGAGGAGGAGTGCGGGATGGCCACTATCAAAGATGTTGCGACGCTTGCCGGAGTTTCCATAGGAACCGTCTCCAACTATTTAAATAAAACCAAACCGGTAAGTCCTGAGACTGCCCAAAAGATAGCCGATGCCATTAAAGGGGTCTCCTACAAACCCAACTACTTAGCTAAAAACTTGCGCACTAAACAGTACAACGACATAGGGGTCTTACTGCCCAACTTTGAAGACAGCTACTATATAAAAGTACTTGAAGGGATTGAGAGCGTCTTCAGAGATACCCCCTATACCATCAACTTAGCCCTCTCACACGAGAGGAAGGGGGATGAAATCTCCTGCATTGAGAACTTTGCCCGTAAACAAATCTGTGGCCTGATTGTCTTCACCTCAATCCCTGATGAGTGGAAAAAATACTACGACACCTTCACCGATCGAGGTATCCCCCTCGTCCTAATTGACCGCAAAATGGAGGGATTGGAGTCGAGCTTTGTGATGAGCGATAACTATGCAACCGTACTGAAACTGACCCGAGAATTGGTGCGCCGTGCGAAAAAAAACCTCCTGTTACTGGCGGGGCCCGAGAAGTATTTTTGTGAAAGTGAAGCCATTCGAGGGTTTAAAAATGGCTTGGCTCCTGAGAATATTAACCCCCCTGTCATCTCTGCACTGTTAACCAAAGAGGACGCTTTTAGGGCAATCATAAGCCTCTCGGATACCCTGCGGGAAAACCGCCCCGATGTTATTATCACAACCTCCGAGAATAAAGCCAAAGGGATTATGGAGAGTTTAGCTTTCCTGGGGTACGCCTCTACCGACATCCCCGTTATAACCCTGGGGGAGGAGAACTGGAACAGCCGAACCAACTCTGTTGCCTCGCTGGCGACTGCCCGACCGGCTATAAAAATAGGGGCTACGGCTGCCTCCATTTTGCAGGAGGAGATTGAAAGCCCCGTCACCGAGAGCAAAACTATCATCTTCAGCGACTCTATCACGAAGACCAACTTAAAGACCTACCCCTCTTTTTGGGCCCAAGCACCTGCCGTCATCCGCACCAATACAACCCTCAATGTTTTAATGCTCGACACAATCCAGACCCACGCTTTGAAGAAAATTGTCGACAACTTTAGGGCGACCTATGGCATTAAGGCCCAAATCAGGGAAATCAGCCACCAAAACTTATTAGCCCGAATTCTTGAAGAATGTTCGGGCGGCGAAGCCGATGTAATTATGTACGATATGCCTTGGTTAGAATCCCTTGTGCAAAATGGACTCCTTGCCGATATCACCCAACTTACAAAGGAGAGTGACCGCTACCAAGAACTCTTCTTGCCCCGTACCGCCGAGCTTTTCGGACAATGGCGTGAGCGGGTCTACGGTTTTCCCTTCATGTACGCCCTCCAAATCCTCTACTACCGCCGAGACCTCTTTGAAGATGATGAGCACAGAACCCGTTATAAAAAGAGGTACCGCACAGAACTAGTTCCGCCTACAACGTGGAAGGAGTTCAATACCATTGCCCAGTTTTTTACCAACCATAGCGACTCTATTGAGTGGGGCACTAGCTTTCCCGCTGCCTACAGCGAATGCTTGGCGCCGGAGCTCTATTTACGACTCCTCTCTTTTGAACGGGACAACTTAATCCTCAATTCTTCAATAAACCTCTTCTTGAATAACCAGAATGTTTTAAAGGCCTATGTCGCCACTTTAAGGCTCTTGAAATACTCTAGGCCTAACTACCTCGAAGCCAATGATGAGAGTGTGGTTAAAGATTTCTTCAATGGAAAAACAGCGATGCTAATCACTTACCCCCCCTTCTTCAATAAAATAGCGATGCAGACCAATCAGCTTATTAAGGAAGAGGATGTGGGCTACAGTGAAATCCCGGGCGGTATCCCCATCTTAGGGGGCTGGGGGTTGGGTATTAACGCCAAGAGCCACAAAATTGGAGAAGCCTACAAGTTCATCAAGTGGGCCTGCATGGATACAATCAGCTCCTATTTTTCCGTCTTAGGGGGCTTTAATGCGGTCCAAAAAACTTACCAAAATGATGAGTTGGCTAAACTTTACCCTTGGTTCCCCCTCTACTTTACAGGGCACAAAGTCGCTAAGCCAATTATCCCCCCCTCAAGTAAAAAAGGGGAGATAATCCCTCAAAACATCGTCGATGAGGTAATTTGTAAATGGTTTTATCAGCTGATTGAGAAGAAGATAGAGGTTCACGAGGCGATAAAAAACACCCAACGCGATTTAGCCAACCTAATTCAGGGCTAATTCTCCTCCTCTTTATGGCGCTGGACAAACTCGGTGAGCCTATCCATCGTTTCACTACTCAAAATGTGCTCCATACGACACGCATCGGTTTCAGCGATATCGACAGGAACTTGTAAGACATCACTTAAGAAAGAGGTTAAGGTTTTGTGTCGCTTAAAAACTTGATTAGCCTTCAGTCGCCCTTTTTTGGTGAGCTCAATGTTGCCGTAACTCTCTTGGAAAATGTAGCCATCATTTTGGAGCACCTTCATAGCCCGGCTAACACTGGGCTTAGTGACACCTAACTTCAACGCAACATCAGTTAAGCGCACTACCCCCTTCTCTTGTTCCAACTCTAAGACTGTCTCAAGGTAATCTTCTCCAGATTCTCGCATAGAGACCTCCCGCACTATCTTAGCATGAAATGGGCCGTTCTACTACGGTTCCCTGTTTTTAAAGATTTTGGGGAAAAGGAGTAGCACTAAATAGATCAGAAAGATAACGATAAAAATTGCTAACATACCCCGCCACATCAACTCTAACGACTGAAAAAAAACTGCCGACATTGCTTCCTCCTACCCTAACATCGTGGGAACAAGGCCCAAAACAACTCCACCGGCAATAACCGAAGCTATCTGACCGGCCACGTTGGCCCCTATAGCATGCATTAACAAATGGTTCTGGGGGTCAGCCTCTTGCCCGAGGCGCTGGATAACCCTGGCCGACATGGGAAAGGCCGAAATACCGGCAGCCCCTACCATAGGGTTAACTTTATTTTTCGTGAAGAGGTTGAGTATCTTGGCAAATAAGACGCCGGCTATTGAGTCAAAGACAAAGGCCAGCAACCCCAGTAACATGATTAACATTGTCTCTACACGGACAAATTTCTCAGCTTGCATTGAGGCGGCAATTGTGATGCCCAATAAAAGGGTAATCAGATTAACCAGTGCCGTTTGGGCCGTCTCAGAGAGACTATTTAAGACCAGCGATTCTCTGATTAAGTTGCCAAACATCAACAGCCCCACTAAACTCACCGAGGCCGGAGCAACATAACCGGCTAAGAGGGTCACCACAATGGGGAAGAGGAGTCGAGCTATCCGCGAGACACTCTTAGGGTTGTAGGGCATCTTAATTTTGCGTTCTTTTTTAGTGGTTACCAACTTAATGGCAAAGGGTTGAATAATGGGCACCAAGGCCATGTAAGAGTAGGCAGCCACGGCGATAGCCCCTATATAATCACTCTTTAAGACCTGCGACACCAGTATGGAGGTGGGCCCGTCAGCTGCCCCGATAATACCAATGGAGGCGGCATCTTTAAGGGGGAACCCCAAAAGTGTAGCGACCGAAATAGTGGCAAAAATACCAAACTGGGCAGCCGCACCAAAGAGAATTAAACGGGGGTTACTCAAGAGAGGGCCAAAATCGATCATTGCTCCAATCCCGATGAACAACAACAGAGGCATCGCTTCTGAGGCTTGAATACCCACCTCAAAGAGCCAATCGATTATGCCACTCACCTCGCCGATTCCCGGGAGAGTCATATTAACGGCTCCCGAGAAGGGGATATTGACCAAAATTGCTCCAAATCCAAGGGGTAACAATAGCGCCGGTTCCAGTTTTTTAGAGATGGCTAAGTAGATTAAAAGGGCCCCAATTAAGTACATCACCAGCT
>JBAYSE010000034.1:0-14248 GCA_041676265.1 Sphaerochaetaceae bacterium | reverse complement strand
GTTTTCTGCGGCCACTTTTAATTCATCGGTTCGTTCCTTGATGTCTGCACGCCTTTTGGAGATGACGATTTGACCGCCCTTTCCTTCTTTATTGACAATCATCACCTTGACTTCGTCGCCGACGGCAGGAACAGTGGTAAACTCTTCGAGAGGAATCCTCCCCTCAGATTTGTAGCCCACATCCACAAACACATATTCGCTATTGATCTGAACAACAGATCCGGTAACGATTTGACCGTCTTCAATTTCATCAAGAGATTTAAGGTATTGCTCCTGCAGCATCGACTGCATAGATGCTTCTTGTGTTTCCAACACTTCCTTCACTTCTTCCACTTTACTCTCCTGATCCTTATTTTCACCTCTTATGCGGGTGAATACAGCACGTAACACTCTGTCACAAACTTCATCTATGGTCAAGTACGAGGAGTCTAAATAAAGGGCGTCCTCCTCTATTTTTAGCCCTCCTACGGGCTTATTACGGTCAATCTCATCGCGGGCTTTAATTGTCGCGTAGAGCTCTTCATACCCCATTGCACTGCCCTGTTGGGCAAGTCTCCGTTGGGTACGCACTTCAATGGAAGCGTCCAGAAAAATCTTAACAGCCGCATGAGGAAAAACTACACTACCCATATCGCGCCCCTCAGCAACTACGTTCATCCCGGAGAGAACTAAATGTTGAAAATTCTGATTGACCACTGCCCGGAGTTCAATAATGGCCGAGTGTTGCGCAACATGCGCATCAACCTCTGCACTATGTAGACTCTCTTCAACATCGCGATTATTAGCCCATAAGCGCCCTTCTTTGATCTCAAGGGTGGTCTGTTTGGCAATTTCTAAGACTTTTTGTTTGTCTTCTAAGTCTATACCGCTCTCGATAGCACTAAGGGTAATGGCCCTGTAAAAATTACCTGAATTTAGATAATAGAAGCCTAAACGCTCTGCAACGAGCTTTGCAATAGTACTTTTGCCAACTCCGGCCGGTCCGTCGATCGTTACAACAAACCCTTTAAGGTCAACTTCTCCTTTCACCCCTCTCCTCCAATAATGTTTTTATCTCCCCCCTAGAGACACTCCTATAATGGCCTACTTTCAAATCTCCCAATTCAATGGAGCCGATTCTTAGGCGTACGAGTTTAGTAATCGTGTAACCTAAATGGGCAAATATTTTCCTGATTTCTCTGTTCTTGCCTTCGATTAAGGTGATATTGACAACCCTTTTCCCCTTAAGGGCAAAACGGTCGATACGGTAAGGGCGACCACGCTCTAACTTAAGCCCCTTGATGGCCTGCTCTAAATCGCTTCTATTTAAAATCTCTTTGGTTTGTACCACGTACTCTTTTTCAACGCCAAAAGAGGGGTGCATGATCTGATTAGCACTCTGCCCATCATTGGTAAATAGGAGAAGCCCACTTGAATCTTTATCGAGTCGCCCAATTGAAAAGAGGAGTTCCTTTGCTTCAACTGTTAAAAGGTCACGGGCATAGCGCGTCTCTTTGGGGTCCCAATTGGTAGAGACATACCCTACCGGTTTGTGCAGAGCATAGTAATAAAACCGCTCCACAATTTCAGCGAGTAGCGAGTCGACCATTACGACATCGTCAGAATTAACTTTAAATCCGGGAGTCTCGACCTTTTTAAGGTTGACAGTCACCCGCCCCTCTTCAATCAACTTTTCACATGAGCGTCGCGAGCCGAAACCGCTCTTAGCTAAATAACTCTGTAATCTAATGGGATACTCAGTTTTCATCACTCGCCTCAAGAGACCCAAAGCGCAGGGTATCAATTTCGGATAATTTTGGCAGAGAGGCAATACTGGGCAGATTGAATTCGTAGAGGAATTTTTTAGTGGTGCCGTAAAGGCCAGGGCGACCGGGGACCTCTTTATGGCCCACTACTTTGATATAATCGCGTTCCCTTAAAAGGCGCATAATTGAATCTGAGGAGACCCCTCTAATATTTTCAATTTCGCGGCGGGTGACCGGTTGGGCATAGGCAATGATTGAGAGGGTCTCGAGGGCCGCTTTGGAGAGGCGCCGGTCAACCCGTTTGCCGTAACCCTCTTTCAAGATGGTATGCAAATCAGGAGTAGGTAGTAGGCGGTAGGTGCCGTTGGACTCGATTAAATCGAGGGCATGTTTATGCGCTTTATAGTGTCCTCTTAACTCTTCAAGAGCCTCACAAAGGGCCTCTTCATCTAACTTGGTAAGTTTTAACAGATACTCCCCCTCCACCGGTTCGTTTTCAATAAAGAGGATCGCTTCCACCAATCTGGCAGGGAGAGACAAGACTGCGTTCATCAGGGGTTCTCCTCCTCAATTATCTTTAAAAGTTCACTCTCGAATTCTCCCCTCTTTTTTAAGAGGATCTCACCGAAAAGCTCCTCTTGATAGATCTCAATTAAAGCATATTTAACGGCGTCCAGTACCGCTAGAAAAGCACAAATCAAGTCGAGCGGTGAATCAAAGTTGACAATTAAGTCGACAAACTTTATCGTTTGGTGCCCTTCAAAGAGTTCGCTCATAAGGGTAATCTTCTGTTTAATAGTGACTTCTTCATAGACATTAAAGACCTGCTGTGGGGTTATTGAGCGGAGCATTTTGGCAAATGCGTGGAAGAGGTCCCAAACGTTCGTCTCTTTAAAAAGCTCTTCATCCTCAAAGGGGAGGGAAAACTGGCTCTTTTTACGACTGATAAAAAGTTCCCCCTCTTCACGGGAAGACTCTAACAAGACACTGTAGCGCCTATATTTCTGGTACTCCAAAAGGCTGTCGACCAACTCTCCCCTTAAGCGGGTAAACTCCTCGTCATCTTCTAAGGAGTCGAAGTTAGGTAAGAGCATTCTACTTTTCATGTAAATTAGGTGGGCCGCCATCTGATAAAACTCACTTAAATCATCGAGGCCCAACTCTTCTACGCTATTAAGATAGACCAAAAATTGGTCGGTAATTTCTCCAATGGGAATATCGTAGATATTTACTTTGGCCTTCTGAACTAAGTGCAACAAGAGGTCTAAAGGCCCTTCAAATTTATCTAGTGTGTAAGAGAGAGGGGCGGCAACTTCCTTTACCATGTGGTGAGTATAATATTTTAGCTAAATGAGGTAAAGACCTACTCCTGTGGCACCTCTTCAACGGTTTGTGGGAATATTATGGCTCGCAGTTTCTCATCCAACTCTTTTGTGATATCACCATTGGTCTTTAAAAAGTTGATGGCATTCTCCCGGCCCTGTCCAATTTTCTCTTCATTGAAAGAGTACCAAGAGCCACTCTTTTGGATTAAATCATACTTCAAGGCAGCATCGAGAATTGAGCCGTGGTAGGAGAGCCCTTCACCAAAGAACATATCGAGCTCCACCTTCTTAAAGGGGGGCGCCACTTTATTTTTAACAATCTTTATACGTACCCGGTTACCGATAATATCGTCGGCACTGCGACTAATGGCCTCGATGCGACGTACCTCGACGCGGATAGAGGAGTAGAATTTAAGGGCGTTACCCCCGGTGGTGGTTTCCGGGTTACCAAACATGATACCGATTTTCATCCTAATTTGGTTGATGAAAATGATAGTGGTATTACTCTTAGCCAGAATACCGGTCAATTTTCTTAAGGCTTGACTCATCAGGCGGGCTTGTAACCCCATATGGCTGTCACCCATCTCCCCATCGATTTCCGCCTGGGGTGTGAGGGCGGCGACCGAGTCAACCACAATCATGTCGACGGCACCACTACGAACTAAAGACTCCACTATCTCCAGAGCCTGTTCGCCGTTATCGGGTTGGCTAATCCACAATTCATCGGTGTTAACCCCCAATTTCTTAGCATAAGTGGGGTCGAGGGCGTGCTCTGCATCAATAAAAGCGGCAATGCCACCACTCTTTTGGGTCTCGGCAATGGCGTGTAAGGCCAGAGTAGTCTTTCCCGAAGATTCCGGTCCGTAGATTTCGACAACCCTACCCCGCGGATAGCCGCCAACACCCAAAGCTTCATCTAAGAGGATAGAGCCACTCGATATAGCCGTAATTGAGCGATCTGTGGTTGAGTCCCCTAACTTCATGAGGGCCCCTTTGCCAAACTGTTTATCGATTTGCGAGCGGGCAGCTTCTAAAGCGACTAGCTTTTGTTTGTTATCCCCCTCTTTAGATGCCATTACTATTGTATTTTTAGCCATCTCCAACTCCTCATTTACTACAACCCCGTCAAGGGCTTATTTACTTCAAGACTCTACCACTAAAGTGACCGGTCCCTCATTAGTATAATTAACCTGCATCACTTTGCCAAAGGCTCCCGTGGCCACAAACAAATCTTTTGCCCGCAACATGGCC
The DNA here is from genome assembly GCA_041676265.1 of Sphaerochaetaceae bacterium. Taxonomy (GTDB): domain Bacteria; phylum Spirochaetota; class Spirochaetia; order Sphaerochaetales; family Sphaerochaetaceae; genus DUOJ01. The sequence continues at coordinate 9,927 of JBAYSE010000034.1, read as the reverse complement.
ACAAACTCTTCATAAAGAGCGTTTGCTTTCTCGGGAGGGGCTGCCGGATTAAAAGAGGGGCGGTTCCCTTTATTCAAATCGGCGCAGAGGGTAAACTGACTGATAACTAGCACCTGTGAGCCCTGAGAGGCAACCGCCTTATTCATCTTCCCCTCGGCATCTTCAAAAATCCTTAGCTTCGGGATTTTATTGGCCAAAATAGCTACATCGCGACTCTCGTCATCACGATAGACCCCTAGATAGATTAATAGGCCCCAATCAATTTGTCCAACTAATTGAGAGCCAACAGTTACCGTAGCATTGCTAACCCGCTGAACTACTGCACGCATCGTTTAGGGACCCTGGAAAGTAGTGACGATCCCTTTTTGATTGGGATCTGAAAAGAAAGCACTCCCCATAACCAAGACATCGGCACCTAGTTTTATCAACGCATGGCCATTCTGTGGAGACACCCCACCGTCAACGGCGATCTTAAAATTGAGGTTGTACTGTTTTCTCAACCTATCTAGCTCACCAATCTTCCTAAACGCCGAGGTGATGAAAGACTGACCGCCAAAGCCGGGATTAACCGACATTATTAAAACTAAAGCGACCTCTTCGAGAATTAATTCAATGGAGCTAACGGGGGTTGAGGGGACAATTGAGACTCCACTCGCTTTCCCCTCCCCTTTTATTTGAGCGATTACACGGTGCAGATGGACGGTCGCCTCGGCATGTACCGTGATACAGTCGCTGCCCGCTTCTGCAAACTCTTTGATATAACGCTCTGGCTTCTCAATCATGAGGTGCGTATCAAAATAGAGGTTACTCAGTGGGCGCAGATCTTTAATAAATTTGGGACCAAATGAGATGTTGGGCACAAAGGCTCCATCCATTACATCAAGGTGAATCCACTTAGCCCCCGTGGCTTCAACCATCTTAATAGCCTCGCCTGTTTTTGAGAAATCGGCAGCCAAGATAGAGGGGGCAATAATTGCTCTTTTGTCTTTTTCCATACCATAGTTGTACCAGAAAGAACACCTTTTGGAAAGGTTATAAATTGAATAGCTTATTGCATAGAATTGCCCTGCATGGTATTATTATAGGTGAGGCAGGAACATTTCTCACCTTATCGACCTGAGCTATGAACTAAATATCTTGTAGCTCGGGGTTACTTTTGTCCTTTAAATTTGACTGAATTGGAGTGCGTAATGAACGTAGAGAATATAAAAAACTTATTAACTGAAGAAAAATGGACCAGAACAACTGTCACTAATTACACTGTGGGGAACTTCCAGGAACTGGATACGTTATTGGCCAAAATTGAGGACCCTGAAGAGTTAGTTGAGGTTAAAACTATCTGCGACGAATACCTCCAAAAAAACAAGGAGAGCATCATTGCCCTCTACCTGTCGGGGCTAGTTGCCTTACAACGCCGTTCATTAGATTATGGCAATATTATTGCGCTAATTGAATTGTTCAATGAGCACAAGAAATATGGTATTGCCGACTATCTTAGCCATAAAATACTGGAACGTTTTGAAGATAAATACGTTATCAGGTACCTGGCTTCCAGCTATGAGAAACAGAACCGTGAAGAGGAGATGTACGCCCTCTACGAGCGCTTGGTCAAAGTCGATTTTGACGAAACTGACCTTTTACAAACTATCGGCGAACGCTACCTTAGTAAAGGCGATATGGAGAAGGCTATCTTCTACTTCAAGAAGAGCCTGCAACGCTTTTTAAATGCCCAAAACCTTCCGGCGGTAAAAGAGGTGTGGTCTACCCTTTTGGAGTTAATTCCTGAAGAATTTGCCTACTTATTAGGGCTAGCCCAGCGGATTGCTACCCATTTCCAAGGGGAGCGCATCTCTCAGATGCTCGCGCAACTCTACGATGTCGTGGCTGCTAAAAAGAATTGGGATGAGTGCATCACAGTTCTTAAAACTATTTTAGAATCTGACAGTGAATCAGAATGGGCACGGGGAAAACTTGTCGCCGCTTACCGACAGAAGTATAAAGATCACAGCCGTTTAGAGGAGAGTATTGAGATCTCCAATCTCAACAAATCTTACCGCGATGTAAACTCAGCTATAGAAGATTTTGAAAAAAACATCGCCTTCGATAAAGGCTCCTTCGTTTACCATAAGAGTTGGAGTATTGGACGTATAAGAGAGTTAAACCACGAAGATGTCATAATCGACTTTGCCTCAAAACGTAACCATAAAATGAGTCTATCGATGGCTTTTAGCTCACTACAAGTTCTCCCTAAACACCACATCTGGGTTCTTAAGAGTATCTTTCCCAAAGAGAAACTCAAAGAGAAGTTCAAAGATGATATTTCTTGGGCTCTTAAGACCCTCATTATGAGTAACGGGAACGAAGCCTCTTTAAAAGAGATTAAAGGTGAAGCTGTCCCCTCTATTTTAAGTGCCAAAGAGTGGAGTAGTTGGCAGACACAAGCCAAAAAGGTCTTAATGAATGACCCAATGATCGGCTTTCTCCCCTCCAATCCCGACATCTATACCTTGCGCCAAACTCCTATTTCCTACGAAGAGAAGTCCCTAGGAATCTTCAGGAATGAAAAGCGCTTCTACCAGAAGATTAAAATTGTGCGCGACTTCTTAATTAGCGCTGACGTAGAATCGGAATTCTTTATGGAGATGGTGCAGTATTTCAAAGACCAGAGTACCGGTTACCAAAGTGTTAACGACCAAGTAGTCGCCAGTTTCCTCTTTGTCGATGCCTTGTGCGATAAATACCCCTTCTTAGAGCGCCCTAGTATTGACTTTAAACACCTCTACGGGATGCTCGACAATATTCCCAAGACTTTTAGCCTAATCGATGACTCTGAATTAAAGAAGCTCTTTATCGACAATGTGGTATATGTCGAAGAGAGCGATAAGGTAGCCATGGTCCTTGTCTCACTCTACCCCTACTACCTCACCGGATACATCATGGAGACCCTGCAAGACCAGGGAAAGACCAAGATTATCGAGGATATGTTTAAAAACACGGCGCGTAACTATCGTGAAAATGCCGATTTGTTTACCTATCTTTCGCGCACCTATGACCGCAAGTACTGGGAAAAGAAGATGAAAGTCCCCTTTGAGACTCTCCTTACCAGCCAACTCCAACTCCTCGATTATGCTTATAACGCGATTGAAGCACGTAAGGATACCACTGAGAATCGCAAGATAGCGAAAACCCTCTCCACTATTATCTTTGATGAGCGGTTAATCTTCCAATTCTTAAAAAGTGCCAATGAGGGAGCTGCCCAAAGGGTTAGCTTCATTGTCTTAAGGATGCAGGGCCTCGATGCCTCGAAGAAGGTAGAAGTTAAGCACTTTATCCTTGAGAAATACCCCGATTTCGTCTTCCTCGGAGAAGAGGAGAGCGAAACAGAACTGGTCTCCAGTGGATTGCTGGTCACCCACGCGAAACTCATCGACAAGCAAGAGGAGTTAGACCACATAATGAACATCGAGATTCCCGAGAACTCCAAAGAGATTGGTTCAGCTATCTCCCTCGGAGACTTAAGGGAAAACTCAGAGTACAAAGCCGCAAAGGAGCGCCAAGGGATTTTAAACAACACCATGATGCGACTCACCGATGAGATTTCTAGGGCGGTAATTGTCTCGCCTGAAAACATAGATCCCTCAAAAGTCTCTTTTGGGACCAAGGTTACTCTCGAGAACCATCTTGAAAACCGGCATGAAACCTACAGTATACTGGGTCCTTGGGAATCAGACCCCCAGGCGAATATTATTAGTTACCTGGCACCCTTTGGAATGAAGCTACTCAACCATAAAGAGGGGGAGCGCTTCGCATTTGAAATTAATGAGCGCTCCTACGACTTTACTGTCCTTTCAATTGAGGTCCTCTCCTTCTAAAAGAGAGGACTTTAATGCCCAGTAAGCTATAGAGTACCAAAACAAGAATCGCTACCCCTCCATATAAAAAGGTGAGTTTTAGGGCATTAGAGAGAGAGCTCCCCGTGTGCCACCAACTCTGGTCAATTTTGGTCCGGTAAAGAAGAGCTAGGAGAATTAGCGGTAAATTGGCCCCCACTATTTTAACTAACTCTTTGTTTAACTTGAAAATCCCGCCTTTACCCAAATAGAGGGCGAGGCCAATTGAGCCCATTAAAAATGCTATGGTGTTAGCCAGACTTAAGGCGGCGCCTCCTAAGCCACTCTTAACAAAGGTTAACATCGCTACGATATCTAACAAGGCTACCAAAAGGTTAAAATAGAGGGCGACTTTGAATTTACCGATTGAGAAACAAACCCGCTGCAAAAAATTGTAGTAAGCCACTGCCAACATCCCTATGGCGAAATAGAGGAGGATGGTCCCTGTGGCAAGTGTGTTGGCAAGGACAAAGCGGCCACTTTGTAAAAGGACCGCCACCGTCTCATTCCGTAAGGTCACTAAGGCTATTGTCACCGGCAAAAGGAAAACAGTTAAGTAAGAGAGCCCCTTGGCTACCAAATTGCGGAGCTCTTCGCGGTTACCTTTGGCATGTGTGGAAGCCATCAGGGGAAAATAGACGGTGGCAATAGCTCCATAGAAGATTCCGTAAGGCGCTTGCCAAATTATGATGGCATTGCTAAAGGCCGTTACACTCCCCTCCTGGAGCGTAGAGGCTAAGAAGAAGGCTATCTGCTGCGTTAAAATAGTGGTGAGGGCAATCAAAGTGACCGGTCCCCAAGCCCTTAAGACCTTCACAAATTCCCTATTTTTAAAGTTGAAAGATAAAGCAAGCGGATAGGCAAACCGGGCAAGGGCTATACGGGTGACTAACATCTGCAGAGCCCCGCCAAGCACAACGCCCAAAGCCATTGAGTAGGGACCTAAAAAAGGTTCTCCTAACTTTACCGCTCCAATTATTGCTACCGAGAAGAGCAAGGGAGCTGCCGCCGCCACGTAGAAAGCGCCATGACTCTGTAGAACACCACTGTAGAGGGCACTGAATGAGATCGCCGCTAAGAAGAACATAAAGCAAAAAAGGAGGCGAGAGGCCAAGTGGAGAACTTCACTTTGGCGGTAGTCGCTGATTAAGCGGATAAAGTTTTGCCCAAAAAAGAGTGTTGCGACAATTAGTACTAGGGAGATGATGAGTTGAAATCCACTTAAGACCGCTAATAATTGTTTTGACCTTTGCCGCGTGCCGTCTTCGGCTATAATGGCACTAAAACGGGGGATATAGGCCGAAGAGAGGGCCCCTTCAGCAAAAAGTTTTCTAAAATTGTTGGGGATATTAAAAGTGAAGTTTAAGATATCACCGGTGAGGGTGGCCCCAAAAACAACTGCCAGTACCCGTGCTTTAAAGATACCGAGGATCCTCGAAGATAAGGTGAGAAGCATGACTATAATGGAGACCTTACGGGCCTTTTCTCCCCTATTTTCCATAGTAGCGCTCTAAATAGGCCTTTTTAAAGTTGTTAAAATTATCTTCATCGATAGCCTTGTGAATCCTCTGCATCAACCGGTAGAGGTAAGTGAGGTTGTGCTCTGTAGCCAACATTCCGCCTAACATCTCGCCTGTTTTAAAGAGGTGTCGCAGATACCCTTTAGAGTAGGTTGTACAGGCATGACAAGGACACCCATCTTCAATCGCATTGGTATCTTTTTCGTGGATTGCCTTTTTTAAATTGATCAAACCGTCGTCGCTAAAGACGGCCCCATTACGGGCAATGCGGGTGGCTAGAACACAATCAAAGAGGTCGATACCGTTTTCTACAGCCTCCAAAATGTAATCGGGAGAGCCGATACCCATCACATAGCGCACCTTCGCAGTTGGCAGGTACTGGGATGTGTAGTTGAGGAAATGGACAAATGTGTCGGGCTCCTCCCCTACTGAAAGACCACCGATTGCCAAGCCGGGAAAATCTAAAGAGGCAATAAATTCAGCGCTCTCTTTACGGAGCTCCTCGTAAAAGTTTCCTTGAACTATCCCAAAAAGATGCCCCTTAAAGTTCTCATAGGATTGCCACTGTTTTAGGGAGCGCTCAGCCCATCGGTGGGTAATAGCCATTGCCTCTTGGGCTTTTCGGTAGGTAATTTCGGGGGGGGTACATACATCGAGGCTCATTAGGATATCACTGCCAATCACTTTTTGGATATCGACCACTTTCTCGGGTGTTAGATGGTGTCGTGAACCGTCAATATGGCTTTGAAACTCCACTCCCTCCTCTCTTATCTTGCGTAGTTTAGCCAGTGAGAAGATCTGAAACCCACCACTGTCGGTGAGGATATTGCCTGACCATGCCGAGAAGTTGTGTAGCCCGCCATAGGCCTCTAATACCTCAATTCCCGGGCGGAGGTAGAGGTGGTAGGTATTGCCCAAGATCAAGTTGTAGCCAATCTCTTGAACGGTTGAATGGTGAATCCCTTTGACCGTTCCATTGGTCCCTACCGGCATAAAGGCAGGTGTTTTAACGACGCCATGGGCTAGGGTTAACTCCCCTTTACGGGCTCTACTGGTGGAATCTTCTTTGGTAATCTTAAAGATGTTCTTCATAGTTAAATCCTTCTAATTGCTAGTAAAATAGTTGAGATAAGGCTTAAAACCACCATGGGTAACAGGGGGCCCATCACAGGGGCAATAAGGCCTTGCTTGGCAAAAATCATGCTGACCATATCGAAAACAAAGTAGACTACCGCAATTGAGAGGCTCGAGAGAATCGATAAAACCAGAACATTTTTGCGCCAGGCAAAAAGGGTGGCACATGAGATAAAAATCAAAATCAGGGGTGTTAAATTACCGTAGAGACGGCTTGCTAAATCCGAGGCATAGATAGCGTATTGCGTAGCATTCATCTTCTTGATGATCTGCACATATTTGAAAGCCCCTTCAAGTTCCATCGTGGTAATATCGGCAGAGAGATTTCTAAAAAGGGCCGGCTCAATATTAATTTTAGTATCAAACCACTCATCTAAGCTCTCGACAAATAAGAGGGTCTGTTCACTACTCACATTGTAGCGCTTCACATCCTTAAAAACCCAGTACTCTCCATTAAAGGTGGCACTGGCGGCGTCTAGACGTGTAGAGAGACGCTTATCACTATCTAAAAGGACCAACAGGACACTACTAATACTGTGGCTCTCCTCACGGTATCTTTTCGCGTGGATAATATAGTCTCCTTCGGGGCTTTGGAGGGTAATGTCACGGCTATCGAGGCTTGTTCGACTTCCCAGCTTCTCATCGGCTAAAACATACTTTTCCCTGAGGGCCGGTATGGCAATCTTCTCAGAGAACGCAAATTGGAAGGCAATTAAAAATAGGCCTAAAATAAAGATTGGGCGCACTATACGGCGAAAGGCGTAACCTATATTAGAGAGGATAATCATCTCATTATTGGCATGTAGCATCGAGAGGAAGTAGGTGGTGGAAAAAAGGGTCGCCGGTCCTAAGGCCAAAGTAAGACCTTGAGGGAGATAGAGGAGGGTTAAAAGACCAATGTCATGGAAGTTCAATTCAGCCGAAATATATTGCTCTAGTTGGCTAAAGATGTCAAAGAGGGCTAAGACTAAAGTGATTAAAAGGGCCGAGGTGACAATGAGGCGTAGAACTGATGAGGTGATATACCGGTCAAGCTTTTTCACAGTCGACGCCTCCTAAAGAGTAAAAAGAAGGCTAAAACAGCGAAGAATAAGTTAGGAGCCCACACTAGTAGAGCCGGATGAATGGCCGTCGTAATAACCTGTTTCTGGGCAAAGAAGAGCATAAACCAATAGCAGGCCGCCACAAAGAGGCTCAGTCCAAACCCGAAGAGTCGCCCATGTTTTAGGCGCATAAAAGAGAGGGGGAAGGTAATGAATACTAAGACAAAGCAGCTCGCCGAAAGGGCTAACTTTTTATGGAGTTCCGAGCGGTAATACTGTAAGTAAAAGTTAATCTCCTTCTCTTTTTGCAGGGCAAGTATTTCAAAGTCGAGCGTGGCAATCTCTTTTAAAAGGGTTTTATCGCTACTGAGTTGGCGAAGCAAGTCTCCCCTTTTGCCCAACATATTCAAAAGGGTGAAGTTTTTAATCTCTTTACTCTTCATCAAATCTTGCTTACGACTTTGAATAAGTTCCATCAGGTCTCTAGAGCTCAGTTGTGAGGGTTTAACATCGGTGAGTTGGGTGACTTGTGAAGAGAAATCTAAATAGAAGGTCATGCTCTCGGCTTCAGCGAGGGTGTACTCCTCCATTGCACTGCTTTTACTATTGAGAATCATGGGATCTTTGACATCAAGTCTATATAAAAAGGTCTCCAAATTGACTAAGGTAACCTTTCCTTCGCGGGCGGTAATTATCTGTTGGTCATCCCCTTTGGAGGTGTCAAAAAGGACGAGAGTATCAATGATGCCGTCCTCGACGTTGCCGGTAACCAAAACAGTATCCCCAATAGTATTAACTGCATAACTTTCAATCTCTAGCGTGGGTAAGTCTTGAAGTAATTCACTGTAGAGTGTTTTAAATTTGAGGTGGCTGTAAGGGAGCATTACATCGGCAACAAAGAAAGTTAGGCAGGTCATGATTAAAGCCAATGCCCCAATTACCTCAAAAATACGCCTCAAAGAGATCCCCGCCGCTCTGAGAGCTAAAATTTCGTTACCCGCCGACTTATCGCCAATCACCATGGAGGCCGCACTGAGGGTTGAAAATGGGAGTGTATAGAGGAGAATTTGGGGAATAGCTAGTGCTACCAATTTTACTACCGAGAGGATCTCGACATTCTTGAGGATGATTTTTTGGGCAAAGAGGAGGAGTTGGTTGACAGCGAAGATAAAGAAAAAGAAGAGAAAAGCGACTAGTAGGGAGAGGCTAAACTCCCTAAAGATATATTTTCGTAAGGTAGTAAAAGTAGAGCCCTGTTTACTGAGCATTCCTTATACTCCTGTTGAACCAAATCCCTGCTCACCCCGTTTGGTTTCATTGACTTCTTCTACCGCAATAAATTGGCCTTGCTTAACAGGAGCAACGACCAATTGGGCTATTCTCAATCCATTGGTCACACTGAAGGGGTGTTGCCCATGGTTGATCAGAATCACTTGGACTTCTCCCCGGTAGTCACTATCGATTGTACCGGGGGAATTGAGGACAGTCACCCCATGTTTGATCGCTAAGCCACTACGGGCTCTCACCTGCCCTTCATATCCGGGGGGAATTTCTAAGATTAGGCCGGTAGGGATCAGTGCCCTACCCCCATTGGCCTGCACCGTAATTGACTCTCCAGCGGGGAGAAAGGCGTGTAAATCAGCGCCGGCGGCAGCGTCAGTACTGTAGAGGGGTAAAAGAGCCCCTCTTTTGACAACCGCCTTAACGATGATTCTCTCCCCACTATCCATCTACTTTTTCTCCGTCTCAGTGAGGGCATCGATGTAAGAGAGGTTAAGACGTCCCATGCGGTCGATCTCTATTAACTTTACGGGGATAACTTGATTAACACTCAAAATATCGTTGACGTTGTTGACCCGTGTCTTGGCCATCTTACTGATATGGCAGAGCCCCTCTTTACCGGGGAGGATTTCAATAAAAGCGCCGAAGTCCATTATCCGCTTGACGGTACCTTGGTAGATCCGACCGACTTCAGGCTCTTCGACAATCGATTTTACTAAATCATAGGCCTCTTGAGCACTGATTTTATTTTTACCGAAAATAGTCACAACTCCATCGTTTTCGATGTTGATCTCAGCACCGGTCTGTTCGGCAATCCCTTTAATTGTCTTTCCACCGGTACCGATAACTGCCCCAATTTTCTCTTCATCAACTTTGAGGGTTAAGATTTTAGGAGCCAATTCTGAGATATCTTCCCGTGGCTGACTCAGTGTCTTATCCATTATGCTAAGGATATGTAAGCGTCCCTCTTTGGCCTGTTTGAGGGCCTTCTCCATCACCTCTTGGGTAACTCCGGCTATTTTAATATCCATCTGGAAAGCGGTAATGCCATCTTTTGTT
>JBAYSE010000033.1:0-14324 GCA_041676265.1 Sphaerochaetaceae bacterium | reverse complement strand
CTTGTTTTCAAGCGGGAGGCGATGTTGCTCCCTAAGGCGTTCCTCTTGTTGCCCAAAGGCGACGTTTAGTGCTTCAAGGGGGGGTGCTTGGTATGTGTCTTCCATGAAAATTGAGTTAACGGGACACCTTATTGCGGGAACCTGTAAAGGTTTAGGATTTTTGGGGTAGCCAAAAATGAGAAGGGTTGCCACTGCAGTATATTTAGATAGATTGAAAAGGGCTTTAATCTGTTCATAATTTTCGATTATATCGCCAATATAACATGAGCCAATACCTAAAGATTCTGCAGCTATAACGGCACTCTGGGCAGCTATTAAAGCATCGCTCATTGATAAAAGGAGGTCCCCGGCTCCCGGCGAACGCCATTTTATCCCCATTGTTTGGCCTTGGGCGACACTGCCACTCTCATGGTAGTAGTTGACCCATTTTTGGGAGTCTGACAGGAAGAGCCATACCAGTGGGGCCTTGGCAATTATTGGTTGGTTGTCACACAACTGTGCCAAACGCTCCTTTTTAGCTTGGTCATTCACCTCAATAACTGAGTAAAACATCATATTACCGGCGGTGGGGGCTCTTAAAGTAGCCTCTTGTATTAACCGTTTCTCTTCGGGTGCTATAGTCTTGTCAAGAAAAGAGCGGTGGGTGCGGCGGGTGGTAAGTAAGGAAATCGTTTGGTTCATCAAAAACTCCTCAGAAATTGTACTGTACGTTAGTGAAGCGTTAAGATAGTATACAGGGAGGGGGAAAAGATGAGAAGAGCACGGGTGTATCCCTACCGTTGGGCAGTCTTGATTGCCCTCATGAGTGTGGCTCTAGTTTGCCAAATGCAATGGTTAGCCTTAGCCCCCATCGCACGAGCTGCTAATAACTTTTATGCAAATCAGGGAGTCGATTTTTTAGCCCTTGTCTTTTTTTTAGTCTTCATCATCATCAGCCTCCACTATGCAGTTATCTACAAGAAGCTGGGGCAAAAATGGACTCTCCGGCTGGCCTCTCTCCTTTTAATAATCTTTAGTCTCCTTAAAGGGGTGGCGAGCCGTTACTACTGGGTGGTTTTGTTGAGCCAAGGGTTTTTAGCCGTCTCTTATAGCCTCATCCTCAATAGTGTTTCATTGGTTAGTGAGCGATGGTTTGCCCTTCCTGAGAGGGGATTTGCGGTCGCTCTAGTTGTTCTGGCACAATTCCTAGGCCTTATTTTAGTGATGGCCGTTAATCCCCGCGTCGTGGTGAACACCCCTAGCGCTTCTAATTATGGGGCAGGAGTCGAGCTCCTCCAGTTTTACCTGGCGCTAGTGAGTGCCACCGTTAGTCTAGCCGCTTTTTTTCTGTTTAGAGAGCGTCCCCCCACCCCCGCGGGCAAAGAGGAGGGCAATTATGAAAAGCTTTCAACCTCTTTCAAGGCCATGTTTGCTAAGAAAAGTATGGTTGGGTTTATCCCAATCTTTGCCTTGGTGTGGGGTCTATTTTACGCTCTTATAGCGCAGATCGATAGCCTAGCCACTTTTATAGGGGTAGAGAATTCTAACGGCGTGGCCGGGCTGATCATATTGGGGGCAGGGATGCTTGGTTCATTGGTGATTCCCTACCTCTCAGATTACTTTAGAAAGCGTAAACTCTTTTTCTTTTTCTGCTTAAGCGGTCTCTTTCTGGGCTTTTTGGCCTTTGCCTTGCTTCCTCTGATGGGCCACGCGCTTATTTTTGGCTATATTGCCACCGGTTTTATAGGGTTCTTTTTTCAAAGTGCCATTTCTCTGGGGTTTCAGTGGGCCACTGAGCTGAGCTATCCCACTAAAGAGACCTCTGTCCAAAGCGTCCTCCTTTGGAGTGGACACCTTAGTGGGGCAGTTTTTCTCACCCTCATGTCGGTGGTGAGGGTTATTTTATGGCGTCATGTGGTGGTTGCCTCTGTGGTGCTCCTTTTCATCTCAACTCTAGGGCTCCTGTTTGTGCAAGAGAGTCCTGTTATTGTGACTGAGGAGGAGAAGTTTGCCTCTGCTATGGAAGAAGAGTAAGAAAAAGGACCGCAGCGCGGCCCTCCCTTTTGTTAAATAGGTTTCAATTAATCTTCGGGTGAGAAGTCCGATTTCGGTGCTCCACAAAGGGGGCAAACCCAATCTTCCGGGACATCTTCAAAAGCGGTTCCGGGTTGGACGCCGTTATCGGGATCGCCCTCTGCGGGATCGTAAACGTAACCACACAAATCACAAATATACTTTTTCATTATCTCCTCCAATGCATTTCTTTCCATCAGGATACAGTGGCAGGCTAAAAAATGCAATGAAAAAAGCTACTCTTCATAGATCGCTAAAATTGTTTTTAGTAGTTTTAGGAACTTCTTTTTGAAAGATACGGGCTCTAAAATTTCCACAGCAGGGCCACTCTGGATTATCCTGAGGATTAATTCAATTGAGTTTTCAATCTCAATGTAGCAGATTAATTCCCCTTCACTGCTCTTTTCAAAACGGGGAGAAGTGTGATTGAGTGAACGGAACGAGTTGAGTGCCGATTTCTCTTTCACCTTCATCACCAAAGGGATGAAATCTATACTGTCGTAGAGCTGATCGAGTTGTTGGCGGTGGAAAGGTTTAAGGTTATCGGGGATGGTGTAAGTCTCATCAAGAATCGTGGCTGAGGTGATGGTACTGATATCGATAGTGGTGATTGCCGAAGTGTGGCGAAGCCGCCCGGTTACACTTATGGGGTTGCGCCCGCTCTCTTCCTCTCTGAAGCCAATAAAATAGGGGGCAAAGTCGGTTTCAGATTCTTCTGTACCGATAGAGTGTTGGATTCTGACTATTTTGCCGGAGACCCAACTATCGATAAGGACCTCTAAAATAGTGTTGAACTGTCCCATTTTAGCCCGTTTCTGATGAACTTCGCGATCAATTGTCTCCGCCAAGGAGATAATGTTTTCAGCAATCTTGGGGGCGTAGGAGCGCATATTTAGGGCAATCTTACGTAGACCGGAAGCTAGATGGGGATTTTGAAACTCTGTGTTGGTGGTTAAAATCTCTGCTGAGAGGTTAAACGCCAAAGACTCATAAATACTGAGAGAGATGTTTTCATCACCCTCTTTAGGACGGAGTTTGATGAGATTGTTTTCATCCTCATAGATATCGATGTATTGCTTTAATTCACCCACATAGCGACTTATGGTTGAACGGTGAACGCCCAGTTTACGGGCAATTTCTGAGCGACTTAGCCCCCCCGGGTGAGAGTGTAACAGTAAATCTAGTTGAGCAATCCGTTCGCCTTTCATTGGCAACCCCTTTTTGCATCATATTGCAACAAACTGACTCAGTATAACATAAAATTGGCGAGGGGCAAAAGGTTAATCGTTGTCAGAAACCCCTAGGTTCCACTAGAATAGGCTATGGAAGAAAACATTATTAAGATTGAGACAAAATTGGCGTATTTAGAAGAGATGGTATTAACCCTCAACAGTTTGGTAATAACGCAAGCCCGCGAGATTGAAATGCTCAAAGGGGCTAAGGAAAAAATGGAGGCCAAATTAAATCAACTCAGCGAAGCCTCTTTTGATCTTGAGGAGAGTAAACCTCCCCACTATTGAGTTCTTGGGCGCCAACTAGTAGTCGCCGTAGCAACAATTTTACCCTCTTTGGTTTCTATCTTGTGGTAAAGAGTTGGCGCTCTCCCCCCTGTCATCACCACAATATTATCATCCCTAAAGGCCTGGGCACGGTAAGAGATATCGATAGAAGCGATTAGCCATTCATCTCTAAAGGCAAAAGGGAGAGAAGCCAACATCCATTGGAGATAGACAACATTGTTGACATGTTGATTCAAATCGACATCGCTGTAGTTGATTTTTGGGGTGTAGGTGAAGAGGGGTGAGGCTACTGTTGCGTCGAAATCGCTACGATTACCTAAGTCAGGGTCTCTAAATAGAGCGCTTTCCACCGCTTCAAAGCTACTGTTAATCACAGCATCTCTGATGGGGCGCATTTTAGCGACATCCATGACTACCCAATGGCTCATGGATTCAAAGAGCAGTTCTCCCGTTGTACTCTCTGCTCGGCAGACACGGGGGTAATAAAACTTCCAAGGGGTTTGCGGCCAAGTGGTAACTTCTAAACTATTGGGCCAACTCAGGTAGTGGGTTATCGTCATCTTTGTGCGGGTGACAACCCAAGTCTTTCCCTCCAGCTGGAGTTGAGGGATGCTGACTTGCTTTAAATAGGCGTGCATGCCGGCAGCTTCTTGCATGACGCGGAAATAGAAAGCCGGATGGACAGCGTTGAAAGCATCTACATCGTGACTGTTAAGTTCAATTGTGTTGCGATAAATCCCATCAACTATTTTCATTTTTCCCCTCTTGACGGTAAAATCGGAGCTTGGATCGCCCATATTTACGCTCATCTACAAAGATTAGGGTAGCAAAAGAATTGGGCCAGAGCTTACCTTCCTCAGCCGGGTAGTGGATTACAAAGAGGCCGTTGGGCTCTAATAAGTTGCGTTTATTAACCAAGTCGGCCAGGCCAACTTTATTGGGATAGTCAAAGGGAGGGTCGGCGTAGATTATCGCATAGCGCTCTTTGGCGGTGCGGAGGAACTTGATGACATCGGTTGTGAAGAGTTTAATAGGTGACTCGACAAAAGCAATATTCTGTAAAATTGTGACCTTTTTTTGACGGTCAAGCTCTACCAGATGGACCGGCTCAGCCGAGCGCGAAGCCGCCTCTATCCCCACCAAGCCGCTACCTGAAAAGAGGTCCAAAAAGGGGGCGCCCGAAATATCTCCTAGGATACTAAAGAGAGATTCTCGCATTCTGTCCATGGCTGGGCGAATCTCACCCGGGGGGCAAATTATCCGTCGCCCGCGGTAGATTCCTCCTGTAATACGCATGCGAAAATGATAGAAGAAAGGGCGATAAATTGCAACGGAGGCTAGCCCTCCATCACCTTATCATCAAAGGGGGGTGCCTGGGTGAGAACTTCACGAATAACACTGTTTTCCCGTTTGAGGAGGTCGTTATCGACTGAGAGGATGGCATCAACGCACTCTTTGACCTCTTCTATGAGAGAGAAGTTTTCCGTTAGGCTGGCAAAGCGCAATTTTAAGAATCCCGATTGACGGGTACCGGCCACTTCGCCCGGTCCCCTTATAAGGAGGTCCTGTTCAGCGATGTAAAAGCCATCGTTGCTCTCCTTCATAACCTTGAGGCGTTTAACTCCATCTTCACTTAGGTTTGCATCGTAGACTAAGAAGCAGTAGGACTGAATTGAACTTCTGCCCACACGGCCTCGCAATTGGTGAAGGGCGGAAAGACCAAACCGGTCGGCATGCTCAACGACCATACAGGTGGCGTTGGGAATGTCGATACCGACTTCAACCACACTCGTAGAGACTAAGTAAGTTATTTCTTTCTCCCTAAAACGTCTTAAGATGTCAACCTTCTCCTCTTCGGGAAGGCGACTGTGAATTAGTGCGGCACTTATTCCAGGATAAATTTTAGTGCTAAGGTACTTAAACATGCCCTCAGTATTACGAAGGTTTGTGGTGCCCTGATCATCGATGCGGGGGTAGACAAAGTAGGCCTGGTGTCCCCGGGAGAATTCTACACCTATCGAGTTGTACATCCGCTCGCGACTCCTGTCGGCAACTAAATAGGTGGTCACAGGCTTTCTCCCCAGTGGCATCGTTTTAATGGTTGAGATATTCAAATCTCCATAAACAGTGAGGGCTAAAGAGCGCGGAATGGGGGTAGCGCTCATCATTAAAACGGCGGGTTGGCGCCCTTTTTCCAGCAAGGAGATGCGCTGCAGAACCCCGAAGCGCTGCTGTTCATCAATAATTACATAGGCGAGGCGGGAAAACTTGACCTCATCGGAGAAGAGGGCGTGGGTCCCGATAATAATGTCAATCTCTCCTTTAGAAAGGGCTTCCAAGAGGAGTTTACGGGCATTGCCCTTCACCGACCCGGTTAGGAAGGCGATGTTGACCCCTAAAGGGGTTAGCCATTGGCTAGCCATCTCGGCATGCTGGCGAGCCAAGAGTTCTGTAGGAGCCATAAAGGCAACTTGCTTGCCCTCTTGAATTATCTGGAGGGCACTAAGCCAAGCAATTAGGGTCTTTCCTGAACCCACATCACCTTGCAGGAGACGGTTCATGGGGGAGTTCTCTTTTAAATCGTAGCAAATCTCCGCTAAAACCTTCCCTTGATCTTTGGTCAATTTGAAAGGGAGAGAAGCGATAAATTTCTGTTGCAATCTTGAGAGGGGAAAAGGTTCGCCCTTAGGTAACTCTCGAATTCCTCTGCCCCGCCGGTTAAGGATAAAGAGGTAAAACAATTCAATAAAAGAGAGAGTGCGATGGCCTAAAGCTGCCTCTTCTTTATCTTTTGGGGTATGTAAAGCCTCTAATGCGCTATTTATTGGCAAAAGGTTGTATTGCTCGAGGACTTCTTGGGGTAACTCTTCATTAAACTGAGGAGCCTCCTTGAGGGCTGTAGCGACGTCCCGCCGGATGATTCTCTGGGTAAGAGAGAGCGAGAGGGGATAAATCGGCAAGAGACGTCCGAAGTTTGCCGTAGGGGTGCCATCCGCCTTCAAGGGGAGCATCTCAAACTGAGATGTTTGCCACTCATAGCGGTTTCGCTGAAATTGGCCATAAAGGTAGAAGTGGCCACCTATGCGGAGGGTTCGCTCTAGAAAATTTCTCCCAAAACAGAGGAGGGCTGCTCTGCCATCCCCTTCACCCGATATATCTGAGACGATAACCTTCAGTGTTCTTTTTTTGCCATAGCCGAAGTATGTGTGGGAGATAACCTCGACAATCGTGTTGGCGATGGGCTCTTCAGTGAGGTTTCCCAGAGGGAGGATGCGAGTGCGGTCTTCATAGGTGCGTGGGGCGAAGAGGAGCAGGTCTCGGTAGGTAAAGATCCCCAAGTTTGCGTAACTGGTGGCTAACTGCTTACCCACGCCTTTGAGGGTTGTAATCGTTTTATTCCACTCTCTTACGAACATTTTGGAACCTAGAGGGGGAGGGTGATGAAAAATTTAACGAGGAAGTTAACCAAGAGGGAGAGGAGGACATAAACGATGACGGTGGCTACGAGGGTAATCCACAGGAGACTACGCTCTGAAATTTCCCGACCTCCCATTAGTTTTGAGTGGATGAAATCGGTGGGAGACCTCAACCATCTATCTAGCATGGCGATATGTTGGATTGAATTGGGGCGTGGTTTATAAGAGAGGAAGAGGCGGATAATTAGAACAACGCCGAATATCCCCAGGATGAGAGAGCCCACCGACCACCACAGAGATTGGGTGATGGTTGCCAAGATTAAGCCCAATGAAAATGTCCCGGTATAAGCATAGAGTTGAAAAATACGTTGCACTGTGTTCACTACTAAGAGGGCGGCCAATGGGGTAAAGTCTAACACTTGGCCCCTTAAAAATTTAATTCCCCTAAAAAAGTTGAGATAGGGGTCTACTATTTTTGATAAAAACCCTGAAAAACCCCCTTCGCGACGGATGGGGCTAAGCCAGCTAATTACAATCCTAATGACAATCAAAAAGCTATAGATGGAGAGAAGCGTCGCTAATAGTCGGGCAAATTCTCTCATTTAGAACCTCCTAATTAAACCAGATATCGCTGACGGCCTGGTGTTGCTTGATAGCCGTAATAAACTCTTCACTGTGTCCAACGGCAAACTCCCGGCCAGCTTGCACAATATTTTCTTTCTTCCCCCCATTTTCTTCCTCTAGAAGATGGATGTAGAGGCAGCAGCTTCCCCGGTAGGTTATACACGTGTCCATAATAGCACGGAGAGCAGATTGGGTGCAAAGGGGTTTTATAAGCACCAGATGGGCTTCTCGTAAAGTTTCACTCTCTAATTCCTCAGGGGGTCTAACCGATTCGATGATGAAGGAGATTTTGCCTTGGCGCTCCTCAAATTTGCCTTTAAAGCCAAAAATTGCATCAACTTTTACCAAGTCGGCACACTCTTGCCAAACAGTGGGGAAGGCTACCGCCTCGACGCTTCCGTTGAAGTCGGAGAGTTGTAGAAAAGCCATACGGTCGCCGGAGCCCCCTTTAGTGACAATTTCACGTACTCCGGTAAGCATGGCTATCAGATTGACTTGGCGTGAACGGGGTAGGCGTTCACTTTGCCCCAAATCGACAGTTACCGCTCGTTGCCACACTTCCCGATAGATATCCATAGGGTGACCTGAAACGTAGAAGCCTAGGAGGGCCTTCTCTTTTTCTAATTTCTCTAGGAGGGTTGAGTCTGCGTGCTTCTCCATCTCAAATGTTTCCATGGCACTCTCTTCCTCGCTGTCAAAGAGTGAAGCTTGTCCCTGTTCTATATCTTCTCGGCGGCGCTGCACATATTTAACCGCCCGCTCCATGTTGGCTAAAAGGGTAGGCCGGTTGTCACCTAAACCATCAAAGGCACCGGCTAAGATTAGAGACTCAAGAAGTTTTGAGTTGATTGCTCGGACCTCACTACGTAGCAAGAAGTCGAGGAAGTTTGCATAAGGGCCCTTTTTTTCCCTCTCCTTGAGGATGCATTCGACAGCTCCCTCCCCCACATTTTTAATTCCCTGTAATCCGTAGACAATCTTATTGTCGACAACGGTGAACTTTTTATCGGACTTGTTGATAGAAGGAGGGGTGATATCGATCCCCATTGCCTTAGTCTCACTTAAGTAGTGGGCGAACTTGTCGGGTGAGTTCATCTCATTGGTAAGGTTGGCGGCCATAAATTCAGCCGGATAATTTGCCCGTAGATAGGCTGTTTTATAAGCGATAACGGAGTAGGCGGCGGCGTGTGACTTGTTAAATCCGTAATCGGCAAAAGGCAGGAGCATTTCAAAGATTCCCTCGGCCAGCTCTCGGGTGTAGCCACGATTAATGGCGCCCGCAACGAAGTGTTTTTTCTCCTCTTCCATTACACTCGCTTTTTTCTTCCCCATTGCCCGTCTTAAAATGTCGGCATGCCCCATTGAGTATCCGGCAATCTTTTGGGCAATCTCCATAACCTGCTCTTGGTAGACAATAACCCCATAAGTTGGTTTTAAAATCTCTTGGAGGTCTGCGTGGTAGTACTCTATCGCTATTTTACCGTTTTTAGAGTCGACAAACTTGGGAATGTTCGCCATTGGGCCTGGTCTGTAGAGGGCATTTAAAGCTACCAGGTCTTCAATCGAGTTGGGTTTGGCATCCTTGAGGACCCGTTGCATCCCGGCACTTTCAAATTGGAAGACACAAGCACTCTCCCCTTTAGAGAGCATGTCAAAGGTTAAAGGATCCTCTTCACTAATCTTTTCGAGGGAGAAGTTGGCATTTGTTTTCTTAACCAAGTCTTCGGTATGCTTCAGGAGGGTTAGTGTTTTTAGTCCTAAGAAGTCCATTTTCACTAAACCACACTCTTCTAAAACTCCCATAGTGTATTGGGTGGTGATTGCCCCGGTTTTGGCTTCTCTGTAGAGGGGAACATAGTTTGTTAAATCGCTTTGGCCAATTACCACACCGGCGGCGTGGGTCGAGGTGTGACGGTTGAAGCCCTCCAATCTCTTGGCAACATCAAAGAGTTCAGCGTATACACCGCCTTTCTGTTCCAACTCCTGTAACTCAAGGGAGTAATCGATTGCCCTTTGAACGGTAAGTTTAGGCGCTTTTTTCTCACCCTTTGCGGGTGGTAAGACGTCAGGAACTAAGTTGACAATCCTCGTAGCTTCGTTAAAGGGGATATCTAAGACGCGGGCAACATCTTTGAGGACTGCCTTAACTTTAAGCGTTCCAAAGGTGGCGATTTGGGCTACCTTGTCAGAGCCATATTTTTGACTTACATAGTCAATGACCTCTTGGCGCCTTTCGTAACAGAAATCGATGTCAAAGTCGGGCATGGAGACCCTTTCAGGGTTGAGGAACCTCTCAAACAAGAGGTTATATTTAATAGGGTCGATATCGGTGATGGTCATGGCGTAGGCTACTAAAGAGCCGGCGCCCGAGCCCCTGCCCGGCCCTACGGGAATGTTTTGTTGTTTCGCCCAATAGATGAAATCCCAGACGATGAGGAAATAACCGGTGAAGTGCATCCCAATAATAACGCCAAGTTCGTAATCGAGTCTCTTTTGGAGTTCCGGTGTGATTTCAGCATATCTTTTGGCGAGTCCCGTTTGGGCGATATGCCTAAGGTAATCATCAGGGGAGTCAAATTCAGGCGGAATCTCATAATCGGGAAGTTGCGGTCCCGGCTTAGGGATTCTTACATTACACCGTTCGGCTATTTTTACGGTATTTTCAATAGCCTGTGGCACCCAAGCGAAAAGTTCCGCCATTTGTTCAGGGCTCTTCATATAGAACTCTTGGGAGGGGAAGCGCATCCTCTCTCTGTCGCTCTTTTTCTTGTTTGTTCCGATACACAGGACAATATCTTGGGCATTGGCATCACTGGCTTCGATGTAGTGGATATCGTTGGTGGCAACTAAGGGGATATTGAGCTCCTGGGCTAGGCGCACAATTATAGGGTTACTCTCCCTCTGTTCGGCTAATCCATGGTCTTGAAGTTCGAGGTAGTAGCGGTTGTCGTCAAAAACTGAGTTGTAAAAAAGGGCGCGCTCCTTAGCCCCCTCGTAGTCATTCGCAAGGATAAGTTGGGGGATCTCTCCGGCAAGACAGGAGGAGAGACAAATTAGGCCCTCGTTGTATTTCTTTAATAGTTCATCACTAATCCTTGGTTTGTAGTAATACCCTTCGATGTACGAAATAGAGTTGAGAACCATCAAGTTTTTATACCCCTTCTCATTCATAGCTAAGAGGATTAGGTGGTAATACCCCTTCCCGTTAGTTACCGGGGTTCGCTCGGTATGGCCGGTGGGGTTCGTGTAGAACTCACACCCAATAATGGGGTTTAGCCCATTGGCTTTGCAATCTGTATAGAATTTTAGTGCTCCGAACATATTTCCATGGTCGGTAATCGCCAGATGTTTCATCCCAAACTGTTTGGCTTTGGCAATGTAGCGCTCAATTGGGGCTGCTCCGTCAAGTAAAGAATAATCGGTGTGGTTATGTAGGTGGACAAATTCTCTCATTTACCTCTCCTTGATGGGGAGCATTGTAGCACATCGCGTCGACTAGCGAGAAGAGAGACTCTGAGCATTTAATTCGTGTAAACTCGCTTCAACAAAACGGCTGGCCCGTTCAAATTGGATGGCGTGTGCCGAGTCCCCGGCGCTGGAGGCTATCTCATCATTTACCCCCTTAAGGATCCGCTGGATATGTTGCGTCGTCATTGGCAGGAGTGTTCCATTCATCATCATCTCAATTTCATGGGGGATTAAAAACAGAGAGGTGGGGAAAGTAATACACATTTTGAAGTGGTTAATAACCGATTGGCTGTAAGAGCAGCCTATCGAGAGCATGACACATTCGTTGGGTTTTGCCATAACATTGCCCACACTACGGAAGGTTGAGAATGTCCGCCTCTCAAAAGCTACCCTGATACGGGTAATCAGGTCGTTATTTTTAATCAGTAGCGCCCCCTGTTTGTCATAAAGGCGCTCAACACCCATCCATTGCGTCTCGGTGCGTGGTCCTAAATTAGTCTTCAATTCCACTTCCCCTTGGAGGGCTGCGAGTGTCCCCGCTAAAGCATAGCGGACATCGGGGGTTGCCAAAGCTCCACCGAAGGTGATTTGGTTTCTGATTAACATGGTGGCCGTATTTTCCAGGGTTTTTAATAGGAGGGGGGGTAGAACCTGCTTTCCAACACGTAACAACATCGCAAATGAGACCATTGACCCAATTTCTAAAAACTTCTCTGTCCTGCTGATACGTTTCAACTCAGGGATACTTCCAAGACTGATAACATCGGGAAACTCTTTTTGCGGATAGTTGTTCCGGTGCCTCATGATATAGGTTCCACCGGCCCAAAAAAGGGCTTGGGGGAAGCGGTTAGAGGCGTAATAGAGGTCGTTGAGGGTCCTCGGCATATGAACAGCCGGAGATCTAACTCCTTCTAACACGGCGGCGCCTCCTATAAACAGCAGCGGCGTTGTAGATAGCAATAACCTCCTGGGCATCGAGGCAGGGGCACGCATTTAAACTAATTTCTTTAACTATAGTTTGCTCGTCGACCTCTTCCTCTTTGGTAGCTCTTGTAATCAGTTGCAAAAGAGACTCAAAGATGAGGGTCTTACTGGCAAAACAGTGGGGACAGGGTTGGCTGCCTGTGTCGGCATAAGCCCTCTCCAAATCGTGCCAAAAGCGACTCTTCTGGTAGCCTTCGAAGGTTAAAATCTTGGCCCCTTTCAGACGAAAGGCAGGAATTAGACAGGCGAGGATGGCCTCATCATTGAGCAAAACAACACAGTTGCCACAACTTTTCTGGTCGCAATTCGGGATGTTCTGCCCCCCATCTTTGAGGATGAGGTTGAGCGGTTTATTTGAGTTGACGTCAAGTAAAATATTTTTGTTGTCAATTACACACTTAATTTTCATCTCTACCTCTAATGTACTTTATTATGTCGTCGGCGGTAACCGGCATAGCATTAACATAGCACTGGAGGGCCTGTGAAAGGGCTGCTGAGGCCGCGGCCATTACCATTGCCCTGATAGCAGAGGTTGCCGAGGAAGGGAAAGCTTCCTGTTCAAGATTTTCGATCTCAATTTCGACTAAAGGGGGCGACTCGGGACGGTAGCACGGGATTATGTTGTTCTCGTAGAGAGTCGAATTGATGATATGTTTAAACTTGGTCTTCAAAAGTTTCTTATCGTAAGCGTTGCTGAAGGTAAAGCGCCCCCACAGGTGGCGGGCTTCAACCTCCAATGTGATCGTATTAATTTCTAATTGGAGGGCAATACACCCCCAGTTTTTGCTGCTGAAGAATCTGGTTGCCCCACCGGTAATCCCTTTGGCAGTTACCGATTCGGTGATCGGTAGCGGCTCCTGGAATTGCTTCTTTTTAATGGACTGACAACATTGGGTTAGCATGGCAACTGAGCGCTCCACATCGAGCGAGAGCACCTCTAAGCCGGAGTCAACCATATTGGCCGTATCATTTTCGACGAAAGTGATGGTCTCTCTCTCCAAGCCTAGCTCCTTAACAATCACCGAACGCCAGAGGGCAAAGGTCTTTTGACTCGGGTAGTAACTTGTGTTGACCAAGACTTGGTTGTTGGCATCCAAAGTAACGGTAATTTTTGAAGAGCTGTTAAGGTGTGAGGTGGCACTAAACCCGCTGAGACCGCCACCGCAAGCCATTCCAATCCCCCGACTGTAATTGTAGAAAGGGGAAAAGGGTTGTTTTATCCGTTTTTGCAGATTGTAAACAGCACTGTGGCGGGCAAAGTCGGAAGCCCCACCGGTTAAACTAATCAGATTGCGTAGTTTAGTAATGGGGAGGTTCTCCACAAAAGCGTTGCGCTCTTCACTCTCTTCGTAATATTTTGCCCTCCAGTTACTGCTGACCATCTGAGAGAAAGAGGCCAGTGCCGAAGTATGCGCTTCGGTGGAGAAGAGGGTTGAACTATACCCTAGGTCGCCATAAAAATGGGCCGGAGGATTTGGTGAGGAGATCACTTCTACCTCTGCTGAAAAAGCGTTCAGATGGTAGAGGGGGATTAACCCAATAAAAGCTTGCTCCATCATCTCTGTGGTAAAAAGGGGGAATGCCCCCTGGTCTATGAGTGCCTTAACCTCTTCACGGAGAGGCTCTCCTTTGCTACTTAGCGTAGTTTTACGGACAACTTCCACTCCACTCTTGAAAGTCGGGAAAGAGCTCTCTATTTCAACACGACAGTTGAACTTTTTGGTAGCCATGGCGGCTATTGAGGCGATAATTGAAGGGATTAGCACCTTTTCATCTTTTGGTGAGAAGTGTTCCTGAGGATAGACAACGACGCTCTTTTGGGTACGACTGCACACTTGGGCTACGGTGTCACGCACGTGAAAGGGCCATTGAGTCGGGCTCTCAATTTTTAAAAGTTCTCCCTCTAACCAAGTGGAGACATAAAAAGGTGTGTCCTCCAGTGTGTTGGAGGGGCGGTCTATGTAACGTCTCTCAATAATTTGTTCCCCTTCAGAAGCAGGGGGAAAGGTTCCCCAACTGTACTTAAGGGGTTTGATAGTTTTTGTGCTCTCTCCCTTGGTGATTTGAAAGTCGATTTCAACCTCACCGGCTTTAAGTTTAATAACCTCTTTATCGGGACCGAATAGGGCTAAAATAGGCTCTCCACGGTAAGCGACGACCCCAGAGGCAAAAATGGGGATCTCCTGTTGACAGACACTGATGAGATTGTTGTTTCCAAAATCTTTAGCGTCCAGCAGGAAGTTGTTCGCCTCAAGGTTTG
>JBAYSE010000032.1:0-14418 GCA_041676265.1 Sphaerochaetaceae bacterium | reverse complement strand
TAGCCCCCGGAGAGTTATCTCTTTAGGGGGTCTTTTGTTGTTAAAGCGAACTTTATTTGTATTTATCACAGTTGCACTGGTTATCTTTGCCAGTTGCGGTTGCGACTTAGAAAATCACTCAGCCTCAAGCTGTGTAGTCATGACCTATAATGTGCAAAACCTCTTTGATGCCTATGTTTGTGGCACCGAGTATCCTGAGTTCACCCCCGAACAGGGGTGGAGTACTGAGCAGTATAAGGAGAGACTAAGGCGTACCGCTCGGGCAATTACCCAAGAGCATGGGCTAATTCCCGATATCGTTGTTCTCCAAGAGATTGAAAATGAGCAAGTAGTGGAAGACCTTTTAAGAGAACATCTAGGCAAGCGCGGTTTTCAATGGTATGCCGTGAGTCATGATAGAGAAACAGCAATCCAAACTGGTATAATCTCCCGCTTCCCCATAACCGCAGTCCGGCTACACGGCGTAATAAACCAGCGGTCCCTTTTGGAGGCAACATTTCACATTGAAGGGGAGGAGATTGTCCTCTTTGCCCTCCACGGTAAAAGTAATTTAGGGGGGGTGGAAGAGAGTGAGGATAAACGGCTCGCCACCGCTAAAGCTCTCGCCTCCTTAAGTGAGAATTTACTAAAGACAAACCCCGCCCTCCCTATCATAATTGCCGGGGATTTTAACCAGAGCGCCGACACGTTTAAAAGAAATAACTGCGACTACCAAACGGCTTTGGTGCCTTATGATGTGATGGAGAGTGAAGCCTATCGAAAGGCAGGCTCTCTGATTGTGAGAGGCTCGCCTTCAACTCAAGACTGGTATACTTGGTGGCTGGACAGGGAGTTTTTGTTGAAAGCCAAAGCCCAAGGCTCCTACTGGTACGATGGGGTATGGGAGACTTTTGACCAAATCCTCCTCTCTCCCGCCTTCTTCGACAATCGAGGGGTAGAGTTCAAGAGTGGCCAAGTGGGGGCCAGTGACTACCTTTGTGACGCCAAAGGGAGACCCCAAAGGTGGGATATTAAAAATGGTACAGGGGTGAGTGACCACCTACCGGTTTACGTTGAGTTAGCTTTTTATTAGGTCACTCTACTTTAGGAAATTTTAGTTTATAGAAGATCTGTTCCAACTCCAAGGCAATATTAACATTGTGGACCACCGGCACAGTGCCATTTTCCAACTTACTCGATTTGAGGGTAATGGGACTAAAGTTGAGGATGCCGTAGATGCCTACCTGCATCAGTTTGTGGAAAATATCGGCAGTAGCAGCTTCGGGTACGGTGATAATAGCGACTTTAATATCGTGTTTTTTAGCAATCTCTTCCAGCCTGTTTATGGAGTAGAGGGGTACCGGATGACTTTGGTCGTTGTAGATTAAGGGGTCTGAATCAAAACCGGCAATTACGTGGATGCCATCACTCTCAAAGCCGTTGTAATGCATAAGGGCTTTGCCGATTCTGCCACACCCTACGATGATCACATTCTGGGGCTCCTCCGTTTTACCTAAAATGGTACCAATGCGCTCTAATAAATCGGGGATTTCGTATCCACCCCGTTTCTGTCCATAGATTTCTAACATTGAAAAGTCTTTACGTACAACCGCAGCGGAGACCCCGGCAGCGTCGGCTAAGTTGTGGGCAAAAACTTTCTCTAAACCTAGTGAACGTAGCCTATTTAAGATTCTATAATAGTTGGTTGTTCTGAGAATCATATCACTATTCATATAAAAACTCCTCTTTATGTGAAAAAAGATACAACAGTTTAGAGTAAGATGCAATAATTTTAACATTCTATAAGATTATTTTTAAAAATATGTAATCGATAAAGAAATATATATTGTATCTTTTTTCTTTTTTCGCTACTATTAGATACCGATAAAATATTACTGGAGGTCTCAAATCTAACATGAAGGAAGAGAGTACATTTTCCAAAGGTTTAGTTTCGTTTATAGAACAGTGGAAGGAAAAACCGGGTAACCTAATTATGGTCTTGCACCGTGTTCAAGAAGAGTTTGGCTACATTTCAAGAGAGTCTGCCGATAGAGTCGCCTTGATGTTAGATATCCCTTTAGCCACCATCTATGGTGTAATTAGCTTTTACCACTTCTTCAAAACAGTCAAACCGGGGGACTACAATATTCAAGTCTGCCTAGGGACGGCTTGTTACCTAAAAGGGGGCGACAGCCTAGTAGAAGAGATCGTCAATCTTTTAGGTGTTGGGGAGGGAGAAGTAACCGAAGATGGTAAGTTCTCCTTAGAGGGAGTCCGTTGTGT
This sequence comes from Sphaerochaetaceae bacterium, assembly GCA_041676265.1. GTDB lineage: Bacteria > Spirochaetota > Spirochaetia > Sphaerochaetales > Sphaerochaetaceae > DUOJ01. The sequence continues at coordinate 12,156 of JBAYSE010000032.1, read as the reverse complement.
TGGCTGTTGTGGTTTAGCGCCAGTTTTAACCGTCGGTAAAGAGGTCTTTGGTAAGGTCACAAAAGATCAACTACCCGGCATTATTGCCAAATTTAGTTAAAATATTATGCATCTTTCTCTTTGTGATTTCCTGAGCGATATAACCCAGAATTCACTGGAAGCCGGTGCCAGCTTGGTTAAAGTGAAAATTAGACAAACCCTGGAGGATATCGAATTCTGTGTTGAAGATAACGGTAAAGGGATGCGCGAAGAGCTCCTTAAAAAGGTAACAGACCCTTTTTACAGTGATAAAGAGAAGCATATAAAACGGAGAGTAGGGTTGGGAATCCCTTTTTTGATACAGGCCACAGAGGTGGTTGACGGGCAATTCAGTCTGCAATCGAAAGAGGGAGAGGGGACGACAGTCACGTTCAAATTCCCCTTGAACCACATCGACTGTCCCCCCATTGGAGATATTGCATTGACTATTTTGTCACTGCTTATCTACAGCATGCAATATGAGGTTGAGGTAACACGAACTTACCAAAACAAAGGATATGTAGTGGTGAGGTCGCAACTGGAAGAGGTCCTTGAAGATTTCTCTTCCCCCGCTAACCTCTTTTTGTTGAAGCAATATTTGCGGTCTCAAGAGGCTGCTTTGGATGACAATTAATAGGGTAAAGGACCCTGCTTAGGAGGCTCAAATGGCTAAGATGACGTTACAGGAGTTGCGGAAGCTTAGAGATAGTAAGAAATCAGAACTCGATAGAAGAGATATTGGTAGTAAAGATTCCCAGATTATTGTAGGGATGGGGACTTGTGGAATAGCTGCAGGGGCAAAAACTGTATTGGATGCCTTTATTGAGGAGTTAAATGCACGTCAAATTAGTAATGTAGCGGTTACCCAGTCAGGGTGTATGGGGCTCTGTTATGTAGAGCCTACCGTAGAAGTAATCTCGCCCGGAATGCCTCCGGTAATCTACGGAAAAGTTGATACAGAGGTTGCCAAGCGGATTATTAGGGACCACATTTTGGAAAAGAAGATGGTCTCTGAACATGTATTTGATCGTCCCTCGGTCGATATTATCAAAGATGGAGGCAAATAATGGCGTTTAGAAACTACATCTTAGTTTGTGGCGGAACAGCCTGTGAGTCGAGTAAAGCCGACGACATCTATAGGGCTCTAATAGCAGAGTGTAAGGCGCAAGGTGTCGCTGACGAGGTCCAAATCGTCAAGACCGGGTGTTTTGGCTTTTGTGAGCAAGGGCCTATCGTCAAAATTCTCCCCGAAGACTCTTTCTATGTCCAAGTTAACCCTGAAGATGCCCAAGAGTTAATTGCGGAGCACATAGTTAAAGGGAGAGAGGTTGAGCGCCTCCTCTATGTAAAAGAGAAGAAAAAACATACCAAAGTTGAAGATATAGAGTTCTATCAAAAACAATTTAGGATTGTATTGAGAAATTGTGGATTCATCGACCCTGAAAACATTGAAGAGTACATTGCCCGTGACGGGTATATGGCTTTGGAAAAAGTGCTCTTTGAGATGAGTAGCGATGATGTTATAGGGGAACTCAGAAAAGCCGGCCTTAGAGGTCGAGGAGGCGCGGGGTTCCCCACTTGGATGAAATGGAATTTCACCCGTCAGGCCAAAGGGGACCTAAAGTATATTGTTGTGAATGCCGATGAGGGTGACCCGGGAGCCTATATGGACCGCTCGGTATTGGAAGGGGATCCCCACTCTGTGCTGGAAGCCATGGTAATAGCAGGAAAGACTGTCGGCGCACATCAAGGTTATATCTACATCAGAGCTGAATACCCTCTGGCCATTAATCGTCTAGAGATTGCAATGAAACAAGCCCGACAGATGGGACTGCTTGGAAAGAATATCTTAGGCTCACGCTTCGATTTCGACATTGAAATTAGATTAGGGGCAGGGGCTTTTGTTTGCGGTGAAGAGACGGCTCTGTTAGCCTCAATTGAAGGGCGCCGGGGAATGCCGGTACCACGCCCTCCGTTCCCGGCCGTTAAAGGGCTCTGGGGACAACCTACGGTTATCAACAACGTTGAAACTTGGGCTAATATTCCCGTAATATTAGTCAAAGGGGGCGAGTGGTTTAACCGTATCGGAACAGCGGACAGCCCTGGAACCAAAGTCTTTGCCCTGACCGGTAAGATCCGTAACTCGGGCCTGGTTGAGGTCCCTATGGGCATTACGCTACGAGAAATCATCTACGATATCGGGGGAGGGATTGCCAATAATAAAGAGTTTAAAGCCGTCCAAACCGGAGGGCCTTCAGGGGGAGTCATTACCAAAGATTACCTCGATACCCCCATCGATTTCGGTTCGCTTACCAAACTTGGCTCGATGATGGGTTCCGGTGGAATGATTGTCATGGATGAGGATGACTGTATCGTTGACGTGGCCAAGTTCTACCTCAATTTTACCGTTGATGAGTCGTGTGGCAAGTGTGCTCCATGCCGTATTGGGGGACGCTCCTTGGCCAACTTGCTCGATAAAATTACCAAAGGTAACGGGGAGTTGAAAGACCTTGATCAGATGTTGGAAATTGGCGAGGCGATGAAGAAAGCCTCCCTTTGTGCCCTAGGGCAAACAGCACCTAACCCCATAGTCTCTTCTTTGCACTACTTCAGGGATGAATATTTAGCCCATGTTATCGACAAGAAGTGTCCGGCCGGTAAGTGTAAAGACCTAATCAGCTACTACATCCTCCCCGATAAATGTATTGGGTGTACGGCCTGTGCGCGCAAGTGTCCTACTGCCGCCATCTCCGGAGAGAGGCGTGAGGTTCACGTGATTGACCAAGCAGCCTGTATTAAGTGTGGTGTCTGTTATGAAACATGTAAGTTTGGAGCCATCGAGGTCCGTTAGGGCTAAGATTTAGGAGGAATTTTTCGTGAAAATGGTTCATATGAAAATAAATGGAATGCCTGTTGAAATAGAGGCTGGAAAAAATATTCTGGCAGCGGCTGAGAAGGTCCACGTTAATATCCCCGTGTTGTGTTACCACCCAGACCTCCCTGCTTGGGCTGCTTGTGGACTCTGTGTCGTCAAGCAAGAGAACTCTCCCAAATTATTGAGAGCTTGTGCTACCCCGGTTCAAGAGAATTTGAGTATTATCACGCATGATGCAGAGCTCTACCAAATTAGAAAAACTGTCATTGAAATGATAATGTCGACACACCCTAATACTTGTCTGACCTGTGCTAGGAATGGGACCTGTGAATTGCAACGCTTTGCAGCTGAGTTTGGGGTAAGAGAGCAACCCTATGAGGTGCGTATTGCCGACCTGCCCAAAGATACATCAACTACTTCTCTCGTATTAGACCCGACAAAGTGTATCAAGTGCGGTCGGTGTGTGCAGGTCTGTCAGCAACTCCAGGGAGTTTATGCCCTTGAGTTTATTGGGCGCGGAGATAATACTGTGATGGCACCGGCGGCTGGTTTACCCTTGAATGATAGCCCCTGTATCAAATGTGGTCAGTGTTCGGCTCACTGTCCGGTGGGAGCTATCTTTGAAAAAGATGAAACGTCCCTCTTTGTCAAAGCCACCGGCGATCCTAATAAGCATGTTGTTGTCCAAATTGCCCCAGCGGTACGGGTCGCTTTAGGAGAGGCCTTTAATTTACCGGCCGGAACGATTACCACCGGTAAAATCTACGCCGCTCTACGCCGACTAGGAGCCGCTAAAGTTTTCGATACCAACTTCTCGGCAGACCTCACCATTATGGAAGAAGGGACCGAGTTAGTTAAACGCCTCACTACCGGTGAAGGGGCTATCCCCCAGATTACCAGTTGTTGTCCTGCTTGGACCGATTACATGGAGAAGTATTACCCCGATATGATCCCCAACTTTTCAACCGCTAAAAGTCCCATGATGATGCAAGGGGCTGTTACGAAGACCTACTATGCTGAAAAAGCCCAAGTTGACCCTGCAAAGATCTATTCGGTAGCTATAATGCCATGTACAGCTAAAAAATTTGAAATTTCACGCGACGATAATATGCATGCTTCGGGTTTCCCTGATGTCGATTTAGTCTTAACAACACGGGAATTTGCCCGTCTTATTAAAGCCTCAGGCATCGACTTCTTAAAACTGGAAGATGAAGAGGCCGACAGTCCCGTTGGCGCCTATTCGGGTGCGGGAGTCATCTTCGGTAATACCGGAGGGGTCATGGAAGCCGCCCTTAGAACTGCCTACAAAATCATAACCGATGAAGATATGGAGAATGTCAACATCGAAGAGGTGCGAGGCATGGAAGGGGTTCGCTCAGGGGAGGTCGATATTAAGGGGATGAAGCTAAAAGTAGCTGTAGCCCACGGAATGGCGAATGTAAGCACCCTCCTCGAAGAGATTCGGGAAGCCCGGGATGCGGGAGAAGAGCCCCCCTACCACTTCATTGAAGTTATGGCTTGTAGGGGCGGATGTGTCGCCGGAGGTGGGCAACCTTACTCGACAACAGACGAAGTCAGAGCCCAAAGGATTGCCGGAATCTACACCGATGATGAAATTAGCGTCACACGCTGTTCCCACCACAACCCAGAAATCCAACAGATTTACAAAGAGTATTTGGGAGAGCCTTTAAGCGAAAAAGCCCATCAACTCCTCCATACTACCTATACTGAACGGAAAATCTACAAGAAATAGGTAAAGGTAAGGGGCCCCCAGCGGGCCCCTTATATAACGCTTATTTCACAAGTCTAGTGAATCGTTAGCTCAGTTTCATAATCGAAGAATCTAACTTTCTTTAAATCGGGTACCAAACTAATCTCTTGGAAGACCTCAAGCTGGATGTGAGGCTCAATCTTACCGATAAACTGGAAATTACCAGCTGTGACGTAGACGTGTGTTTCTGATCCCAGTGGTTCAATAACCCCCACCTGACCGTTAATAGTCTCGTTGTCTATTTTACTGTCGACAAATTTTACATCCTCTGGTCTAATTCCGAAGGTAACCTGTTTACCTATGTAAGGTTTAAGCAACTTATTTTGTTCAGCATTTAACTTGATACGGAAGGAACCCTCATCGGCGTAGAGTTGTTTCTCTTCTTCCACAATGGTAACCGTCATGAAGTTCATAGGCGGAGAGCCAATAAAACCAGCTACAAATTTGTTGCTGGGGCTATTGTAAAGCTCGAGAGGTCCGCCAATCTGTTGGATAACACCATCTTTCATAACCACAATCTTATCGGCCATAGTCAACGCTTCTACCTGGTCATGGGTTACGTAAATCATGGTAGCTTTGAGACGATTGTGAAGCGACGAGATTTCAGCACGCATCTGAACCCTCAACTTCGCATCTAAGTTACTTAATGGTTCATCAAAAAGGAAAACCTTTGGTTTACGTACGATAGCTCTACCGACAGCAACCCTTTGCCTTTGTCCTCCGGAGAGAGCCTTGGGCTTCCTGTCCAAAAGCTGCTCAATGTCTAGAATACGGGCAGCTTCACGCACCCTTTGGTCAATTTCTTCTTTTGGGAACTTCCTAATCTTTAAGCCAAACGCCATATTGTCGTAAACGCTCATATGGGGATAGAGTGCATAGTTTTGGAAAACCATGGCGATATCTCTATCTTTTGGCGGGATATCATTCACGAGTTTTCCATCGATATAGATTTCTCCCTCCGTGATATCTTCCAAACCGGCGACCATTCGGAGAGTGGTCGATTTTCCGCAGCCCGAAGGGCCTACAAGAACAACAAATTCTTGATCTTCGATGTCAATGTTAACGGTATCTACCGCTACAACCTTTCCGTCAAACACTTTGGTGACGTCCGTCAATTTTACAGTGGCCATAAAAACCCCCTATTTATCTTATTACAGCTAGTTTAGACTCCTCGTAGGTATATGTCAATAAAAGGGGGCAATCTCTCTTGCAAGATTACCCCCTTTTCGCTACTATAGGTTTACATTTGCGTCTGTCGTATAACGGCTATTACCCGAGCTTCCCAAGCTCGTGACGAGGGTTCGACTCCCTTCAGACGCTTAGATGTAATTTATGATCAAAAGGCCAAAATACAACTCACAGTAGGCAAGATTTATCACTTTAGATTTACCGATATTGGCGGTAAAAGACAAAGAATGTCCACAGGATTTTCCAGGAAGAGCGATGCAGATAGATTAATTAGAGAGTTTATCGACAAGCTACGCTCCGAAGTTGATTTTAGTGTGACCCATAGCTACGCACATAGGTTGTACTTCTGCCTGCACCATGGCGGAGAATATATTCCTCTTCTGTCAATTTCTTGAGAGCTGCTTCAACTGAAGAGCTGCCGACACTGGGACACTGTTCAAGAATCTCTCTTTTAGTGAATATTCCTAAAGTTTCACTGACAGCCATGCGTACAGTCTCATAAGCACTCCTCTTTACTAGTCTGTTTTCTAAATCCCTGTAACAACTCAAGACAATCTCTAAGAGATACTTAGTAAATGGGGTGTAGTCATTTTGTCCCTCATGCCAGTTCTGAGAAATCTTTTTTAAAACATCGTAATAGACCCCCTTGGTCTCTTCAATCTTCTTCTCAATACTGATGTACCTCCCCACCATAAAGCCACTCTTGTAAAGTAAGAGCGTGGTTAAGAGGCGACTGATACGCCCATTGGCATCATTGAATGGGTGGATACACAGAAAGTCACCAATGAATATTGGAATAAGAATAAGGGGATCTATTGCTTGTTGATCACAAGCCTCTTGGTAACCGGTACAGATGGTTTCGATAGCCATTGGTGTCTCCAATGGTGTGAGTGGGGTGAAACTAATAGACCTCCTCCCATCCTGCGCTATCTCTTCAATATAGTTTTGGGTGCTTTTGAACTTTCCTCCAAAGGTTTTGTCGCTATAAGCCAATAGATCTCGGTGTAGCTGAAGGATCGCTTCCTTTTTGAGAGGGATATGTTCATAGCTTTCATGAATAGTATTTAAGATATCGCGGTAGCCTATTATCTCTTGTTCATCACGATTGCGTGGTGTGGTCTTTTCTTCAACCAACTGTTTCAAACGTACAGGGGAAGTCCCAATACCCTCAATGCGGTTTGAACTATCGGTGCTTTGAATCTTTGCCAGTTCAACTAAGCGTTCTAAGCTAACCTGTTTTTGTCCGAGATATGACTCCTGCTTCCCTTTGTACTCGCGGATTTGGGCCACAAGGGATAGGAGTTCACTATCCCAAGAACTTTCTCTTAATTTAACGTAATTGAATTGGCGCATATCTCCCAACCTCTTAATACTCTCCCACAATGTACCACATTTTGGGAGATAATCAACACTTTTGGGAGATAGTGGTACTTTTAAGAGACTATCAGGTATTAAAAAAGCCGGCAGATTCTGCCGGCTCTTGTTTTTCTTACTACCTATTAGCCACGGGCTCCGTAGGTATCATCCATATCGACCTCTTTGATATCTACGCCGAGGGCTTTTGCAACCCCCTCTCCATAAGCCGGATCGGCTAAATAGCAGTGGCGAATATGGCGCTTTTGAACTAGGGGGGTGGTGCCCTGCATATTCCGGCAAGTGTTCTCAAAGAGGCGCTGTTGCTCCTCTTTCCCCATTAAGTTGAAAAGTTTACCCACCTGCTCGTAGTAGAAGTCATCATCCTCTCTGTAATCGTAGTGGTCAATAGGACCGTCTCCATCATAGGGCGGCTCTTTAAGTTCATTCTGGTCTCTCCATTCCCCCTCTGAGTTAGGGTTATAATGGGTTCTACCTCCAAAGTTTCCATCCATTCTCATAAATCCGTCACGGTGGAAATGGTTGGTATCGACTTTGCTTTTGTTAACGGGGATTTGGTAGTGGTTAACTCCCAAGCGGTAGCGCTGGGCATCTCCGTAAGCGAAAAGACGTCCTTGAAGCATCCTGTCGGGTGAGTAACCGATGCCGCTCACAATGTTGGCAGGGTTGAATGCAGCCTGCTCAACGTCTTGGAAGTAGTTGTTGGGATTCCGATTGAGTTCCATGACCCCGACTTCATGCAATGGGTATTCACTTTGGTACCACACCTTTGTTAAGTCAAAAGGGTTATGGGGATGCTTTTTAGCCTGCTCTTCACTCATAATCTGTACGTAGAGGCGCCATCTGGGGAATTCTCCCCTCTCAATTGCCTCGTAAAGGTCTCTTTGGTTAGACTCACGGTCGTTAGCCACGGTATCAGCAGCTTCTTGGTCACTTAGGTTCTTAATACCCTGCTCTGTTTTGAAGGTAAACTTCACCCAATTACGCTCACCTTTAGCGTTAATAAAGGAGTAGGTGTGGGAGCCATAACCGTTCATGTGGCGGTAGCTATAGGGGATTCCCCTGTCTCCCATTGTGATGGTAACTTGGTGTAGTGCCTCGGGTAACATTGACCAGAAATCCCAGTTGTTTTGAGCAGAGCGCATATTAGTCCGCGGGTCGCGTTTAACGGCGTGGTTCAAATCGGGGAAAAGGAGGGGGTCTCTAAAGAAGAAGACCGGAGTGTTGTTCCCTACTAAATCCCAGTTGCCTTCATCGGTATAAAATTTAACGGCAAAACCTCGAATGTCACGCTCGGCATCAGCCGCGCCCCTCTCGCCGGCGACCGTTGAAAAACGGGCGAACAGGTCGGTTCTCTTCCCGACTTCTCTGAAAATTGAAGCCTTTGTCCATTTAGTAATGTCTTTGGTGACTGTGAAGTGACCAAAGGCACCTGAGCCCTTGGCGTGCATTCGCCGCTCGGGAATAACCTCACGGTCGAAATGGCTCATTTTCTCCAAATACCAAGTGTCTTGAAGCATCACGCCACCTCGGCGACCGGCAGTTTGAATATTTTCGTTGTGGGCAATCGGTCGGCCACTAATGGAAGTCAATGGTTTTTTCTCTTTATCCTTACTCATAATATCCTCCAATATTAAGAATCATTCCGAATATTATCGCATAAAAGGGGGAAAAAGCAAGCCGGTTATAAAAACTCTCTTTTCTTTTTAAAAGCTAGGTTCATTATCTGTCCCACAATCAAAAGGAAGAAAAGGGTCAGAAAGAATCTGACAACGGCGAATTTTAACCCTAGAAATTTAATTTCCAGCATCATTTGGGGTATTTTCAAAGCAGCCCAGCTACCCAAAAATAGGATAATATTTCGTACGGAAGCCCCTTGTTCCAATAGATAAGCCGCCAGGGGAAATGCGACATAGACCGGGCCCGTGGGGAGTGTTCCTAACAAGACAGAGAGGAGTCCTCCTTTTAGACCGGAACTGTTACCCAACCAGTTTTGGATCTTTTCCTTGGGGATCCACACCTCTAATAGTCCCATTAAGAGGAAAACCGGAGGCATTATTAGAATCATCTCTTTAAGATAATCTAAGGTGACCTCCGCTGAAGCAAGGGCCTTGGGGGGCCACCAAATAGCTAGGATTATGAAAAGGACTCCCACTACTATTAACGGAATAAACTTCTTCATACAATAACCCCCATTATTAAGGCCAGTAGAAGGGCTACAAATAGGCTTAAAAGATTGCGTAAAAGGGTGAAACGCTTACCCAAATATTTAATCTCCATGGGCGCTGTAACAAGACCAACTAGTGTTAAGCTCGTGATAAAAGCGGCAATTGTAGCCACGGTTGAACCGGAGCGGTAGAGCGAACCGGCTAATGGGAAAGCTATTAGGGAGGGGATCAGGGTGACGGCTCCTATCAAGGTGGCCAATAGGGTTCCCCAAATCCCAGCCTCTTTACCGAGAATTTTTGAAATCGTCTGCGGTGATAAAACCCCTAAGGTGAGTCCCACTAAAGCGAGGATAACTATGAGGCTGATAGCACTATTCTTAAGTACTCTTAGGGCCACCTTTACAGCCATTAAAGTCTTTTCACGACTCTTCATCAGGGAAACAATGAGGGCCACCGCTAGTAGAGAGTAAATAACAATCGTAGTTAGCATAACTTCTCCCGGTAATAAGAGATCACCTTATCGAGACGCTGTTGACGGAAAGTGAGAATCTCGATCCACTCCACTAAAGCCTCTTCTCCGGCCGGTGTTATCTCGTAGACCCTTTTTCGGGGGCCTCCTTCCCCCTCCTGCCAAGCACTAGAGACTAACATCTGTTCCTCCATTTTCCTTAAAGTGCGGTAAAGAGGTCCTAAGTTTAACTCTCCGCTGTAAAACCCAAACGGTTCAATCCGTTCGATTAGGCCATACCCGTGCATCGGTCCCTCTTTGAGGGCTATCAGGAGGCACACCTCTAAGAAGCGGTTCATAGGACGCTCGGGGCAACAGTAGCTCTTGTTTTGTGGCATATACACCTCACTATATACATAGTGAATATAGTCGAGGTGTAGTTAGTTGTCAAGACTAAACTAAGTGGGTAACAGTTAGCGCAGGGAGTTCTCTTTTACAGAAGGTTGCTAAGTGGGAGCGGTGGCAATCAGCAGGGTTCGCTTCATAGCAAACTAAAACGGTGTTAACCTCTTTTGTAAGGGTGTTAATCTCCTTGATCAAGGGTTTACTGTTGACGAGGACATTCTCTTCATACCACTGAAAGAGTTCCTCTTTCCGCCCCGCTTTCAGGTATTCACGCTTTATTTTATTAGGCACACCGATCTCTTTCATCCCAATGTATTCTATACCAACTCTTGCTAACGAAGCAGCTAAAGAGTTTTTAGCAAACTCCCGTTTACGACTATTAGGGTTGCCCCTCACATCGATGACTCGTTTGATGTTGTTCTTAATAAGCTTGTTGATGAAATCCTCTATTGTAATCCCTTCATAACCCACCGTGTAGAGCCCTTTAGGGGCCGCTTCAATCATCTTAATGAGAGCCCTCTTTTTCTCCTCGGTAGCTTTTGAAAATTCGCGGGAGCTTTTAATGGTGAAATATGGGTACATCTCGGCGACTCTTAAAAGGAGCTTTTCCCCCTCCTTTTGCCATGCCTCAACAGTTTCCCTAACCAGCTGGGCATCCTTCTCCTCGATATCGGACTCTTGCCAAGGCTCTTTACGGAAGAGGTCCCAATCACTCTCGAGGGTGAGAGAAAGGGGTCCCTCCTCTGAAGGGATAAATGTGTAAACAGGATTCTCTTGACTTATTAAAAACAGCAGGTTTTGGATTACGTTTTGCGCTGTTGTTTTGCCCACTTTTTCTAGTAGAGAGAGTAAAAGTTTTCTTCGATAAAACATACAACTCCTCCTGCTACAAATATAAGGAGAGAATAAAGAAAAGCCAATTAAAATGGTCTCTAAGCAAATTCTTGATTATAATAGGGGCAGGAGGCGGAGCATGGAACGAGAACTTACGCTTAACAATGGGGTCAAGATGCCCACTTTAGGGCTGGGAGTTTTTAAAGTAGGGGATGGAAGCCCCGTTAAAAATGCCATAAAGAGTGCCCTGCGGTACGGCTACCGGATGATTGACACAGCCGCTGTCTACGGTAATGAGACGGGGGTTGGTGAGGCGCTTCAAGAGAGTTCTCTTAAACGTAACGAACTCTTTTTGACCACCAAGGTATGGAACGGTGATCAAGGCTATGATTCTACTTTGAAGGCCTTTGATGAGAGCCTACGGAAGTTGCAAACCGATTACGTTGATCTCTACCTAATCCACTGGCCGGTGGCGACAAAATTCTTGGAGACTTGGCGGGCTCTACAGCGCTTGTACGAAGAGGGACAGGTGCGTGCCATTGGGGTGAGCAATTTCCAAATTTACCACTTACAGGAGCTCTTACAAAATAGTGCGATTACCCCGGCTGTAAATCAGATTGAAAATCACCCTCTGCTTAGCCAAGTGGAATTACGTAGGTTTTGCCAACAACAGGGAATCGTCGTAGAGGCTTGGAGTCCCTTAATGAAGGGTAATTTGGAGATTCCGGCTATCGTGAAACTTGCCGAAGAGCACCAGAAAACCCCGGCTCAAATCGTCCTACGCTGGCACTTGCAAAATGGGGTAGTGGTTATTCCTAAGTCGGTACACGATTACAGGATTAGAGAGAATAGTCAAATCTTCGATTTCTCTTTAACCCCTGACGAGATGGAGATAATTAACAGCCTAAACCAGAACAAGCGTTTTGGCCCTGACCCCGATAACTTTAGTCTTTAGGGTTATTCTCTCGCCATCTTTTGAGGAAGACCTCATAAGCCCAGATGTGCCCTTGGATTTCGGCGTTCTTTATCTCGCCACGCCCGCCCCAGTCTTGCCCTTGGTAGACTAGGAGGTAGT
>JBAYSE010000031.1:0-14898 GCA_041676265.1 Sphaerochaetaceae bacterium | reverse complement strand
CGGAGGCTCTTGCCAGAAGAGAAACAAGCGTAACTAAAATTAACACAACCAACAACAGGAATCTCTTCATCAATATTATCCTCTTTTTGGGGAGAATATCATAGAGGTTGCATTTTTACTATATAGTAATTAAACAACTCTTTTTTACAACTTATAACTCACCCCCACTGTTAGCTGGAAATCACTGATGGGAGTATTGGCTTTGAGGTTGCCGGTGGGGTGGCTGGCAGTCGGTGTCTTCTCTAAGGTGACTCCTAAGTTGCCGTGTTCAGTGTCCCAAAGGGTCCACTTATCTTGCAACTAAAGGAAGACCTCCCCATTCCAGATATTCATTTAACAATTCACCCTTATCTTTTGCGCTAACTTTAAGGTGTTGAAAGTTGTGATAATCTTCAAAATTAACACAGATGATTTGATTGTCATCTATCCCTCTGGAATTATAAAATGGGCGAATGCACAGCAGATATAGTTCTCTCTTAATCATAAACAGAGGGCGTTATCTTGTTGGTGTAGAGAGGCTTTATTGTTAATATGGTAAAAGTTTAAAGAAAGGCGAATCTAAAAAAGCTATCCGCAGATAGCTTTTCTAGTCGCGTTAGGCCACCTTGTGGGGTAGGCTTAACTTTGAGAAGAACTTGCCAAGTCCTTTTCCATAAGTGGCAGCATAATCGATAGCTGCATAGAGGGCCGTAACATCAGGATCTCTCTCTAAGAGGTAGTACCAGTGATCCGAAACGTCAAAGTAGAGATCGGCCAATCTTTTGTTGCCAAAAGCCAGCTTTACTTCCCAATTATCTAATACCTGCATGATTGGGTGGTAGACATTCTCACTCCATGAGAAAGCCGCTTCATCCCAACTAATTTTCCAGGGGATATTTTGGTTTACCAAGTACTTGTGTACCTCTATTTGATCGGAAAGGGCCTGGTAATCTCTTGCACTAAATACCGCATCGGTATTAGCCATCAAATACTGCATCCTTGCTTTATCGGTCTCATTTTTCATGTGACCCCTCCTTATTAAAGTAGTAGGTTCTAATGAACCTCACCTATAGTATCGATAAAAAAAGGGGGAACGTCAAGGAGAAGACAAAAAAAACTTGACAAATCGTAAATCCTGTGATTTTACAAAATACTTCGTATAATATTACAAATAATGACAAATATTTACTAATATGACTTAAAGGTTTTAGTTTATGTCTCTCCTTTCTGGAAAATTACAACCAAATAAGTTTGCTTGCTATCCACCGCTCTCCTTGGTACTATTCTCCTAATGGAGGAGGACGCAATGGACCTATTTGACGTGGCTATAAAAATGGAGATTGAGGGAGCTACCTTTTACCGTGATTTGGCAGCTAGGACCCCCTCTGAGGGGATTAAAAAGATCTTCACGATGCTAGCCGAAGACGAGGATGTGCACAAAGCAACTTTTGAAGCAATGCAGAAGGAAACTGCCATGGGTGAGATGCGCATAGATGCGGCTGTTACCAAAGCTGCCAAAATATTTAAGGCTTTGGACAAAAAAGAACTTCTGGATGAAGAACATCACCTTGACCTTTATCAACATGCCCTCGACATAGAGTTGAAAAGTATCGACTTCTACAGTGAACAGTATGAGAAGTTGAGCGATGAGAAACAGAAAGCGGCGCTTGAGAAAATTATAGAGGAAGAGCGCAAACATTACGACTTAATTGATGATATCATGGTTATGCTTGAACACCCCGAGAGATGGGTCGAAGCCGCCGAATTTGGCGTAAGGGATGAATACTAGAGGAGTCTTGAGATGGAGAAGAATGCGAACTACGTAGTTGGAGCCGATTTTGGCTCGGATTCGGTTAGAGTTGTGGTTATTGATGCGGCTGATGGGAAAATGGTTGCCTCGGCGGTGGCCAATTACCCTAGGTGGAGTGAAGGGAAGTACTGTGACCCTAAAAAGAACCAGTTTAGGCAACACCCCTTAGATTACATTGAAAGTTTTGAGAAGGCGATTAAAGAGGCCGGCCAAGAGGCTCCCGAGGCAATGGAAAAAGTTAGAGCTATTTGTATAGACACTACCGGCTCTACCCCGGTCCTTTGTGATGCAGAGGGGACTCCTTTGGCCTTAAAGAGTGAATTTGTGGAAGACCCCGACGCTATGTTTATCCTCTGGAAGGACCATACAGCCGTTAAAGAAGCCGACGACTTCAATACACTCTCTAGGAGTTGGGGAGGCACTGACTACACCCAGTACATGGGTGGCACCTACTCTTCAGAGTGGTTTTGGGCGAAGTTACTGCATGTTGCCCGTAAAGAGGGTAAAGCTATTAAGGCGGCGAAGGCCGCTGTGGAACACTGCGATTGGTTCCCTGCCTTAATAACCGGTACTACGGCTCTCTCCGAAATAAAGCGGAGCCGGTGTGCCGCGGGCCACAAGATTGCCTGGCATGCCTCGTGGGGCGGCTATCCGGCAGTTGAATTCTTGGAGCAATTGCACCCAGCTTTAGTCACTATCCAAAAGAGCCTTGGAACTGAGACTTACACTTCCGACGTTGTCGCTGGAGAACTCAGTGCCCAGTGGGCCGGCAAGTATGGTCTGCCGGAGGGGATCCCCGTCTGCGTAGGAGCTTATGATGCCCACATCGGTGCCGTGGGAGGCCACGTTGCCCCCGGTGTTATGGTGAAAAGTGTGGGAACCAGTACTTGCGATATCATAATTGGTCCCCCTGCTAAAGAGGGCGAAGCTGAGCGCCCGGTGGCCGGGATTGCCGGTCAGGTCGACGGCTCTGTTGTTCCCGGCTTTATTGGTTATGAAGCCGGTCAATCGGCTTACGGAGACTTCTATGCATGGTTTAGAGACCTCTTGGTGTGGCCTTTAAAAAATATGCGTAACTCACTCTCCATTGAAGAGAAAGCGAAATTAGAGAAAAATATTTTAGCCCAATTGGAGATGACCGCTGAAGCACTCGAACTAAGTGAAAACTCACCGGTAGCCCTCGACTGGATTAACGGAAGGAGAACCCCCAATGCCGACCAGACTCTCAAAGGGGCTTTGTCAGGGTTAACCCTCGGTACAGATGCCCCTGCGGTGATGAAAATGCTCTTAGAGTCGACCGCCTTTGGAGCCAGGGCTATTCTTGAGTGCTTCGATGAAGGGGGCGTTGAAGTTGATAAAATCATCGCCATCGGCGGAGTCGCCCGTAAGAGTAAGCTTGGCATGCAAATCTTAGCCGATGTCACGGGGCGCGCCATCCATGTAACCAGCGATGATCAGGCGCCGGCCATTGGAGCAGCAGTCTTCGCTTCAGTTGCTGCCGGACTCTACAGTGATGTCCCCACCGCTCAAAAAGCCCTTTGTGCCCCAGTAGGGCGGGTACATGAGCCTAATTGGGAGCGCAAAAAGGTTTACGATAAGCTCTACAAAAACTATATTTCTTTAGGTAAGTATGAAGAGAAACTTAGGAGGGGGAAATGAGACAAAATAGAGAGCAAGAATTTTGGTTTCTGACAGGAAGCCAAGAACTTTATGGTGCAGAGGTCCTCAAACAAGTAACTGTCCACTCCCGTGCCATCGTAGAAGAGCTCAACAAAGGGGGACAACTACCCCGGCAGTTAGTCTTTAAGCCGGTTTTAACAACGGCTCCACAGATTCGCAAGATTATGGAAGAGGCTGTTTCTGATGGCAACTGTGCCGGCGTTATCGCCTGGATGCACACCTTTAGCCCGGCGAAAATGTGGGTTGGCGGTCTCTCTGTGTTAGATAAACCCCTTTTGCACCTCCACACCCAATTCAACGAAAAACTCCCCTTCGACACGATTGATATGGATTTTATGAACCTCAATCAAAGTGCCCATGGGGACAGGGAGTTTGGCCATATTACAGCTAGGATGCAAGTTCCCCGCACGGTAATTACCGGTCACTGGTCGCATGCTACAACCCAAGCTAGGATGGCCGTCTGGATGCGTAGCGCCTTGGCCGTCGCTGAGAGTAAAAATCTAATAATTGCCCGTTTCGGCGACAATATGCGCGAAGTAGCCGTAACCGACGGGGATAAAGTCGACGCCCTAATTAAACTGGGGTGGTCGGTACCAACTTACGCTATAGGGGACTTAGTTGCCTACCGTGAGCGGGTGGCCACCAGTGACGTCGACTCGCTAATAGACCATTACAGAGCAAAATTCAACTTCTCTTACAGTGATGAACACTACTTCTTTAAACACACTAGAGACCAGGCCAGGACCGAATTAGCCCTCGAGCAACTCCTAGATGATATCGGAGCGACGGCCTTTTCAACCAACTTTCAAGACCTCTATGGGATGGAGCAATTGCCCGGCTTGGCCGTCCAAAACTTAATGGCCAAAGGGTATGGCTTTGGCGGCGAAGGGGACTGGAAAACAGCTGGTATGGTGCGCCTGTTGAAAGTCATGGGAGAGGGTCTCGCAGGGGGAGCCACCTTCATGGAAGATTATACCTACCATCTGGAAGAGGGCAATATGCTCATCTTAGGTGCCCATATGTTGGAGATTTGTCCCTCAATCGCCCGCGATAAACCTACGATAGAAGTTCACCCTCTCAGTATTGGAGAGCGGGAAGACCCTGCGCGGTTAGTGTTTACCGGTAGAAGTGGTCAAGCCATTGTAGCCGCCCTTGTCGATATGGGTAAGCGTTTCAGAATTGTGCTCAATGAGATTGAAGCTATCGATCCGCCACGAACGTTTGCTAAACTGCCGGTAGCTAGAGTGCTGTGGAAGCCCCTGCCCGACTTGATTACATCCAGTGAGGCCTGGATCCTCGCCGGGGGAGGACACCATACAGCCTACTCAGATGTTGTCACGGCTGAGTACTTACGTCATTTTGCGGAGATGATGCAGGTAGAGTTTGTAGACATTGGGGCCGAGACCACCATAGCCAAATTCCGTAATGAACTGCGTTACAGTGAGGGCTATTGGAATAAGTAGTCGATAAAGTAATATAGTTATTATATAGGATTTATCTTTCCAATTCGGTTTTTGTGTTGTACTCTTAAGTCAGGGGTGCGTCTATGGCGGAGAGGCTAGAATTTAAAAACCTAGCCGAATTGGAAAAAATCCATCTACGGCAAGCTGTCGAAATCTTTGCCGATAGCTTCTATGAGACTTTTACCTTTATATCTGCGGATCTTGATGAGATTGTTGAAGTTCTTGAGCACTCTTTTATCAGTAGCCACCACTATGTGGCGTTACTTGACAATAATGTCGTGGGAGTAGTTGCCTTCTCAACCAGTCAGGGGCGTGCCCACAAATTTAAACGCGAGGTACTCTTCAGTAAACTGGGCTTCATTAAGGGCTCAGTTGCTTATCGTCGACTAAATAATGTTTTAGGGCAACCTCTAAAATTGAAGAGCTCGCAGTGTTATATCGACTCTGTAGCCACCGATACGGCTTTTAGAGGCCTCGGTATTTCTAAAGAGTTGCAGAAATACCTGTTTGCAACTCTGCCCTACAAAGAGTACCTCTTAGAGGTAGCCAAACTCAATTTTCGAGCAATAAAACTTTACAGAGAATTGGGGTTTGAAAAAGCAGAAATTGGGGACATCAAGGCTGTTTGGAAACCGGTGGGTGAGGGGGAGAAAATAGCGATGTACAAGGCATTCTAAAAAGTTTACTCCTTAATTAATAAGTAATTATCTTTTCTAAGCATCAATGTTGACAGTAAATTAAGTCTCGGTGTATCCTTTCTTAATGGAAAAAACTAAACAAGATATCGCAGGATTAGTGGCCCAAATGGTGGAGGAAAACCCTGTAATTACCTCCTTCATGCGGGATGAAACCCTCAGCGAAAGTCAATTAGTCGCAGCCCTGAAGAGCCATTACCAAGAGATAATTCAACGCGATTTTCCTGAAGCCTGGAACTATTATTTAGGGAACAAAGATGATGAATCGGCCTTTTTTAGGCTAACTTGGCGCTCTTTTGCCTACATTAGAATACTAGATTTGCTCGATTATGAGGGGCAGGCTTTCAGTGACCCTAATTTGAAAGGGCAAGAGGTCGTCAGCCATCCTATTAAGGCATTAAGGCAGCTTTTTAGGGGAGCAGAGAGTGAAGTTAACATCGATTTCGTATGGGATATAATGCACCTGTTGAGGCAACTTAACGGCTTGGACTCCCAAGATATCCCTTCGCGTGCCCAGGTCATTGCCTGGATGGAACGCCATCCTTCGGGACTCGATAAATCAGTCATCGCATGGCGTGAAAAAAATAAAGAAAGGATAGTTGAGCTTTTAATTGCCAAAATAGAGCAAGCGAAGCCTGCGGGAAGTTACGCCTTTAAAGAGGGGCTTAGCCACTCAGAGAAACGTAAACAACTCTTAAGATGGTGGAAAGAGGATCGCTTCCACCTCCGCTTTGCGCTACGCAGTACGCAAGAATTAAACCTGTTTCTAGATAATTCCCTTAGCGCCAAAACCCTGAAGATAATGCAAGAGGCTCAGGCTAAGGGGATTCCCATCTTTGCAACCCCTTATTTCCTCTCTTTAATCGATACCCGCCCTCTAGAGGAGCGCGAAAATGCGTACGCTGATGAGGCCATCAGGAGTTACCTCTTCCATAGCCAAGACCTAGTTGACGAGTTTGGTAAAATTCATGCCTGGGAAAAAGAGGATGAAGTCGAGCCGGGCAAGCCCAATGAGGCGGGCTGGATTCTCCCTTCTAACAATATCCATCGGCGCTACCCCGATGTCGCTATATTTATCCCCGACACTATGGGGAGGGCCTGTGGTGGGCTCTGCTCGTATTGTCAGCGGATGTATGACTTTCAGGCAGGACGCTTTAACTTTGACCTTGAGAAGCTCAGACCAAAAAAATCTTGGCCGGTTAGGCTGCAGGAGGCGATGGAATACTTTAGACAAGACCCCTATCTGGAAGATATTCTGATCACAGGAGGGGACGCTTTTATGTCTTCGGTAGCCTCGCTGGAGAATATACTTAACGCTGTACTTGAGATGGCCAAGGCTAAAAAAGAAGATAACGCCAAACGGCCGGCTGATGAGAAATTACCCGAATTTAAACGTGTCAGACTGGGAACTAAATTGCCGATCTATCTACCACAACGCATTACCCCCCAACTTGTGGAGGTGCTGGAGAATTTCAGACTTAAGGCGCAAGCGATTGGTATCTCACAGTGTATTGTGCAAACACACTTCTCGAGTGCCATGGAGGTGAGTCCTGAGTCGGCAGAGGCCGTGAAAACTCTTTTACAGGCCGGATGGGCGGTAACTAACCAAGAGGTGTTCACCGTTGCGGCTAGTCGCCGGGGACACTCCGCTAAATTGCGGCAGGTACTCAACGACCTAGGAGTTTTACCCTACTATACCTTCACCGTAAAAGGGTACTTTGAAAACCGCGAACTATTTGCCAACAATCCCCGTTCTATGCAGGAACAGATCGAAGAGAAGTCAATTGGACGGGTCGACCTACGCTACCACAGTACTTTGCGCGCCTTTATCCATGAGGCCCAGAACATGGTAGAGAATATTAACTCTATTCGAAAATCTGACCAGATTCCTTTCTTGGCAACCGATAGGAATACTATCAACCTGCCGGGGGTGGGCAAAAGTAACACCTACCGCACAATAGGATTAACCAACGATGGGCGGCGAATATTGAAGTTTGAATTTGACCATACTCGGCCGCATAGCCCGGTCATTGAGCAGATGGGTGCGGTCATTTTGATTGAATCCAAGTCGGTAGGTGAATACTTACGTCAAATAGAAGAGATGGGAGAAGACCCCCAAGAGTATAAGAGTATTTGGGGCTACTCGGCCGGTCGGCTAGAGCCACGTAGCTCTGTTTTTGGGAAATTATAGATGGTAAACCTAACCCCGGATGTAGCTAAGAAGTTTAAATACCTCCTCTTTGACATAGATGACACCATCACGACAGGGGGCAAGTTACCGGCGGTTGCCTATAGTGCCCTGTGGAGAGCTCACGAAGAGGGGCTAAAAGTTGTGCCTATCACGGGGCGCCCTGCCGGTTGGTGTGATATGATAGCTCGTCAATGGCCTGTTGATGGGGTAGTGGGGGAAAATGGAGCGCTAGCCTTTTGGGAAGAGGGAGGCATTCTCAAGCACCTCTTCCATAAAGAGGCGGTGGCTAATGACAGCGCGCAACTCCTCACTATAAAAGAGCATGTCTTAAGTGAAGTTAACCACTCACGCCTCGCCAAGGATCAGTTTTCGCGCCTGTTTGATATTGCTTTTGATTTTGCTGAAGAAGAGCCCCGTTTAGCGCTGAAAGAGGCTCAGAGGATAAAAGCCATCTGTGAAACACTGGGGGCTAAGGCCAAAATTAGCTCAATCCATGTCAATACATGGATGGGGTCGTACGACAAACTCTCCATGACCGACATCTTCTTGAAGCACCGCTATGACCACTACGCAGAATTTGATGTCCTATTCTTTGGAGACTCGCCCAATGATGAGCCGATGTTTACCTATTTTACCCACAGCGTAGGGGTAGCCAATATTAAAGATTATAGAGATTATATGGAGAACTTCCCAAGGTATTTCACCTCCCGAAGGGGAGGGGAAGGCTTTGCGGAAGGAGTGGATAGGCTCCTAGCCTTACGTCACTCAAAGGAGATGATATGCGAGTAGCAATTATTGGTGCCGGCCACATAGCTCGAAAGATGGCCTATACCTTAGGCAAAATGAAAAATGCCACGGCTTATGGGGTGGGCTCAAGGAGTTTATCTAAAGCCAAAGAGTTTGCCACAGAGTTTAAAATGGAGCAATACTGGGGCTCCTACGAGGAGTTGGTAGCTGACCCTAAGGTCGACCTTGTCTATGTTGCTACCCCCCATTCCCATCACAGAGACCATATTAAGCTGGCTCTCAATGGGGGCAAACCGGTGCTTTGTGAAAAATCTTTCACTGTTAACGCTCAACAGGCTAAAGAGGTCATTAGCCTGGCTAAAGAGAAGAACCTTCTTTTAGCTGAAGCTATATGGACCCGCTATGTCCCCATGCGAGGGCTCCTAGACGAGCTCCTAGACTCTCAAATTATTGGAAGGGTCTACTCCCTTACAGCTAACTTAGGCTACCTGATTAGTGGTAAAGAGCGGCTCTCTAACCCCGCCTTGGCCGGGGGGGCCCTTTTAGACGTGGGCGTTTACCCCCTCAATTTTGCCTTGATGACTTTGCGGGGAAAGATTGAAAAGATTGACTCTTCGGTTCTCTTCACTAATAGCGGTGTTGATGCCCAAAGTAGCGTTACTATGATTTTTGAGGGGCAGCAGATGGCTCTTCTCCACTCAACACAGATGGGTCCAACTGACCGCCGTGGCATGATCTATGGCGATAAGGGGTACATTGAGGTGGTGAATATAAACAATCCAGAGAAGCTAAGGGTCTTCGATTTGGAGCACAACCTACTAAAAGAGGTGGTTCAACCAGAGCAGATTACAGGGTTTGAATACCAAGTTGAGGCCTGTCGAGAGGCCCTTGAAAAGGGCAAGATTGAAACCGACCGGATGCCCCATAGTGAAATTATCCGAGTAATGGAGATTATGGACCAACTACGCTCCCAGTGGGGATTACGCTACCCTATGGAGTGAGCAGGTCCCTATATATCTCATAGGTAGCATAGTTAAAAGCCACAAAAATAACGCGGTCAATTTTTTTTAAGTGATCCGTTTCTAGAAATCCGGTGACTGTGGAAGTGGCTATCTTAGCCGCTTCCAGCGGTGGATAGCCGTAGACACCGGTACTGATAGCGGGGAAGGCGATTGAACGGGCCCCGATTTCTTGGGCCACTTCGAGGGAAGTGTTATAACACGAGGCGAGCATTTTAGCTTCTTCGTTGTTACCTCCGCGCCAAATAGGACCCACGGTATGAATCACATATTTAGCAGGGAGCTTAAAGCCTTTTGTCCATTTAGCACCACCGGTGGCACACCCTCCGAGGGCTAGGCAAGCTTTGTAGAGTTGCACTCCTGCGGCTTTATGAATTGCTCCGTCAACACCCCCACCTCCTAGGAGGGTTGGGTTGGCGGCATTGACGATGGCATCGACCCTTATTTTCGTGATATCGCCCTGTACTATTTCAATCCTTGGTCTTTTTTTCACCCTCCCATGATACCACATTTTTCATTTGACAGATAGAAAAAGGTGTGAAACAATTGAAATGGAAACGCTTCCATTTGCTTCTGCAGATATTTGGGGTTTATGCGTTTGAGTAAACGCATTGAAATAATAACCAACTTAGGAACACTGAGTTGGAAGGAGAGTAGTATGAAAAAAGCTTTGTTAGTAGTACTAATTTCTCTTTTAGTTTTACCAACTATTTTTGCTGCCGGGCAAGCCGATAGAGGTGCCCCCAAAGAGAAAGTAGTCACTGTTTTTGGAGCATTTGTTGATGAAGAGGCACGTCGGTTTGAAGAGGCTATTAAGCCCTTTGAAACACGGACCGGCATTAAAGTCATTTACGAGGGGTCTAAAGATTTTGAGACCCTAATTAATGTCCGCGTCGAAGGTGGTAATGCCCCGGATATCGCCGGATTACCACAGCCGGGGTTAATGAACAACTTTGCTGAGAAAGGGAATTTAGTGCCGATTTGGTCTTCACTGGAGGCCTTGATCGACAAAAACTATGCCCCTGTATGGAAAGACCTAGGTTCTTACAAGGGGGTTGCCTATGGTGTTTTCCACCGAGTTAATGCCAAGAGTTTTGTTTGGTATCCCAAAAAAGCTTGGCAGAGGGCCGGCTACCAAGTGCCTGAGACCTGGGATGAACTCTTAGCCTTGATGGACAAGATGGTTGCCAATGGGCACACCCCATGGGCGGTAGGTATTGAAGCCGGAGGAGCTACCGGTTGGGTGGGAACCGACTGGATTGAAGACATTATGTTGAGGACTGTAGGACCCGAAGTTTACGATAAGTGGGTCTCCAATGAGCTCCCCTTTAATGCTCCGGAAGTCAAAAATGCATTTGAGATTTTGGGTAAAATCTGGCTCAACCCTCGGTATGTCTATGGTGGGAAGAATACGATCTTAACAACCAGTTTCGGGGATGCCCAAAGACCAATGTTTGACACACCTCCTAAGGCATGGATGCACCGTCAAGGTAACTTTATTACCGGCTTCTTCCCGGATGCCATTCAGAAGAACCTTGAAGAGGAAGTTGGCGTATTTGCGCTACCCGGTATTAATCCGGCTTATGGAATACCGGTTCTAGGTGGAGGAGACCAATTTGTCGTCTTCCACGACCGCCCCGAAGTCCGCGAGTTCATGGAGTTCTTGGCTACTTGGGAATCAGGAGAGCTCTGGGCTAAGACCGGTGGGGCTCTATTCCC
Source organism: Sphaerochaetaceae bacterium (assembly GCA_041676265.1). Lineage (GTDB taxonomy): Bacteria > Spirochaetota > Spirochaetia > Sphaerochaetales > Sphaerochaetaceae > DUOJ01. Next base: position 3,595 of record JBAYSE010000031.1, on the reverse strand, counting down.
CTACTTGAACCAAGATTTGAATGCCTATCCCAATGTTATTGAGCGCTCTTTGGCTGAAGCTTTAGTGAACGCTAAAGTCTTCCGCTTTGATGCTTCAGACTTGATGCCCGCGCAAGTTGGGGCAGGCACTTTCTGGGAAGGAATTGTTGACTGGGTCAACGGCAAAAATTTGGATGCCGTGCTTAACGATATCCAAAAATCGTGGCCTTAAAATCTAAATGTGCACTTGTACCGGCACGGTAGTGCCGGTACAACTATAATAAAGGGGTGGTCTATGAAGACAAAAGGTGGGCTTTTGCACACTACACTGGTGACAGTGGGGAGGATAGCCATCTCTATCCTCATACCCCTCGTCGCTTTTGTAATTCTGTGGGGTGGTTTTATCTTCTTAAGGGATTCCAATGCACCACAATCGGTTATTGCCATAGTCGCAATCATCTGGGGAGTTGGCGGAGTTGCGCTCCTCTTTTTTGTAGCCGATTGGTTAGTCAACCGTGCCCCCGTCAATATTGCCAAGAAGTTACAACCGTTTGTTTTCGTGGGTCCGGCTCTAGCTATCCTAGCATGGTATCTTTTCTTTCCAACGGTGCGTTCTCTCTACTTAAGCTTCTTCGATGCCTATTCAAAATCGTTTGTAGGGTTAGAAAACTATATCTTTGCCTTCACCGATTCCAAGATGCTCGAGTCTTTTACCAACAACCTCTTGTGGATTATTTTGGGCACAGGTGGCTCTGTGGGGTGCGGCCTGTTGATTGCACTTCTCGCCGATCGCTCAAAATTTGAGAAGGCTTTTAAAAGCCTAATCTTCATGCCTATGGCTATCTCATTTGTCGGGGCGGGCGTTATTTGGCGATTTGTCTATGCTTATAAGCCGGCAGGAGAAGACCAATTGGGGATATTAAACGCTTTGGTGACCCTCTTGGGGGGAGAGCCCAAAGCTTGGTTTACCTTGCAACCTTGGAACAATATTTTCTTGATAATTATCCTCGTCTGGCTCCAAACGGGCTACGCCATGGTGATAATCTCGGCCGCTTTAAAAGGGGTCCCTTCGACCATAATTGAAGCCGGCAGGATCGATGGTGCCAGCGAATTAAAAATAGTAGGCAGGATTATTATCCCCCATATTCTCTCAACAATTGTCACCGTCGCGACGACGATTATCATCATTTCGCTAAAGATCTTCGATATCGTCTTTACCATGACCAACGGGAACTACGGGACAGAGGTAATTGCGAGTATGCAATACAAACAAATGTTCAGGTTCTACCACTATGGGAGAGGCTCGGCGATTGCCATTGTGCTGGTCATCGCCGTTATCCCCGTGATGTGGTATAACCTGCGACAGTTCAGCAAACAGGAGGGGTTCTAATGGGTAGCCTTAAAAAGAGAAAATGGACCCTGATTGTTAACCTTGTTTTGTTAGCTTTAGTTGTTTTATGGGCTATCCCCATAATTGGGCTCTTTATCTCGTCTCTGAGAGGACAAGATGACGTATTAACCTCGGGGTGGTGGACAATTTTTAAAGGGAAGGGGGGCTTGACCCTCGACAACTATAGACAAGTTCTTGGGGGCAGTCAGTACACCTTCGTCGATGCCGGCGGAAATACTGTGAGGGCCAGTGGCGATAACTTATCGCGGGCCTTTATGAATAGCTTTACGGTGACAATCCCCTCGGTAATTATCCCCATCTTAATTGCTTCTGCAGCGGCCTTTGGCTTTGCTTGGTTGGTCTTCCCGGGAAGAAAGTTCTTTTTTACCACAGTTGTAGCCCTCCTGGTTGTCCCTTTGCAGATTGCCCTGATTCCGATCCTCCGAGATTATATGAAGATTGGATTAACGGGCTCCTATTTAGGGATTTGGTTAGCCCATACCGGTTTTGGGTTGCCTTTGGGAATCTACCTCCTCTACAACTACATCTCAACGATTCCACGCGATATCTTTGAATCGGCTTTCCTCGATGGAGCGCGCCCGATGGTGGTATTTGCCCGCTTAGTCCTCCCTTTAGCAGTTCCGGCGATAGCCTCCCTCGCTATTTTCCAATTCCTTTGGGTATGGAACGACCTACTGGTAGCTCTAGTTTTCTTAGGGGGTACCAGTAACGTAGCGGTACTCACCCAGCGTTTGGCAACTATGGTGGGCTCACGAGGCCAAGATTGGCACTTGTTAACCGCCGGAGCCTTTGTTGCCATGGTAGTCCCCTTATTAGTCTTCTTCAGTCTTCAACGCTATTTCGTGCAAGGACTCATGGCTGGTTCCGTAAAGGGGTAGTAATGGTAAAGAACTCTTGGAGTCTGCAGGAGCACCAATTTTTAGAGGAAAACTTAGCCAGGAGTGAAAGCCTCTTTTCAATCGGGAACGGCTATTTGGGCTTTAGAGGTTTTTTTTGCGAAAGGGAACCGGCGCACCACAGTGGCGTCTTTATCAATGGATTTTATGAAATCTCTCCCATCTATTACGGAGAGGATGCCTACGGATTTGCCCGTTACAACCAGACTATGGTCGATCTACCCGATTGCCGCTACCTCTGGCTAAAAATTGACGGCGAGCGCATCATTGTCACCGCTGAAAACGTCAAAGATTACTTTAGAGAACTAGACTTTAAGAGTGGTATTTTAACCCAAAGGATTAAGTGGCACACTAAAACCGAGAAAGAGGTAACTATCATTTGGGAGAGCCTCATCTCTTTAGTGAAAGTCCACACCGGCAGCCTCCATGTAAGGATAGAGTGTAGTCAAGCGATCGCTATAGAAGTCTACTCCTCGATAGCGCTGCCGGCTGAGAGGCCCCATACAATACTGGACCCCCGCAGCGGAACAATCCTCAGTAGTTCGGCGCTGATTTGTCTCGAAAGTGGCTACAATCAAGAGGGGTTTCAGGCAACTTTTAAAACCAAAGAGAGTGGTCTCTACCTAGCCTGTGGAGCTCTCCATAGCAGTTCCCAAGAGATGCTTAAAGAGCGTTATAATGCGGAGTTGCCGGGCCTTAAGTATTCCCTCAAGACTAAAAAGGTAGATTTTTACAAGTGTTTCTACTACCACAGTTCGGGGCGTGTTAACGAGCAATTGCCTTTAGATGAGGTGCGTGAAGGGAGTCTACAGGGAGAGTGCTCCAGTTGGGAGGCCCTTAAGAGCGCCCAAAAGGAGTATTTACATAACTTTTGGCAAAATGCCGATATTGAGATTGAAGGTGACGCCGATCTGCAGCAAGCCCTCCGTTTTAACCTATTTCAACTACTTCAATCGACTGGGCGGGACGGATGTTCCTCTTTAGCAGCTAAAGGTTTAACCGGGTCAGGTTACGAGGGGCACTACTTTTGGGACACAGAAATATATGGTATGCCTTTCTTCACCCATAGCGAAGTCGCTACAGCCCGCTCTCTTTTAAAATACAGGATATCGCTTTTAGACTCAGCTAGGAATCGAGCTCGTGAGTTGAGTCAGAAGGGAGCCCTTTTCCCGTGGAGGACGATTAACGGTCTAGAGGCTTCTGCTTACTATCCTGCTTCAACCGCGCAATACCACATCAATGGCGATATCGCTTATAGTATCTTTCAGTATCTAGATGCTAGCGGAGATTACTCAATTCTAGAAGAGGG
>JBAYSE010000030.1:0-15035 GCA_041676265.1 Sphaerochaetaceae bacterium | reverse complement strand
GAGTGCAGCCGCCCAATTAATCGATAAGGGGCTTACCGGTGCGATTCAAGCTAAGCGGGTCACCTACGATTTTGCCCGCTTAATGGAGGGCTCAAAGGAGATCTCCTGTAGCGCTTTTGGCTCAGCCATTATTGAGCATATGTAGAAAAGAGCATAAGATGCTTTATTTTACCTTTATAGGTCAAATAATTGCTAGTGTTTCTTAAATTGCTATGACCCATGTCTGCAAATTAGAGCCAATAAAAGGGAGGCGAAATTTTGCCTTCCTTTTGCTAATTTCATCTAAAGCATGCCCTTATTTAGAATTAGTCCAAATTTGAAGTTATGACTGAAGAGGCACCAAACATATGTCAATAAGAGTGCTTCTAACAGAAGAAGCTTGACCAAAAAAGGGGAAAAAAGTTAGCATAATACCACTATGAGTGTCGAAAAAGTTAAAGAATACCTAAAACAATGGGGAAAAGAGGGTGGTGTCAGGGTTTTCAACGCCTCCAGTGCTACCGTTGAATTGGCCGCTGAAGCCTTGCATACCGCCGAAAAGCGCATTGCCAAATCGCTGGCTTTCGCCAAAAACGACGGCGCTATTCTGGTAGTGGCTGCCGGAGATGCCAAAATAGACAACCGCGCCTTCAAAGATACCTTTAAGATGAAAGCTAAAATGCTCGACCCTGAGAGGACCTATGAACTCACCGGACATAAGGTGGGGGGAGTCTGTCCCTTTGCCATCCCTGAAGAGGTAGAGATCTACCTCGATACGTCCCTTAAGCGCTTCGATACAGTCTTTCCCGCTTGTGGCTCAGCCAATTCGGCCATTGAGTTAAAGGTTGAAGAGCTCTACACAATCTCTAGAGCCACCAGCTGGGTTGATGTATGTAAAGGTTGGCAAGACGCTTAACGAGGGCTGAGTAGGGGCGGTATCTGAAAGGGAGGTCTACCCTAGTAGAGCTCTTAGTGATTGCTTTGCGGTGAGAGAAGGTCTCAAAAGAGTACTTACCATGGTAGGCACCCATGCCACTGTTGCCGACTCCTCCAAAGGGGAGGTGGGCATTGACCATATGGATGAGGGCGTCGTTTACGCAACCGCCCCCAAAAAAGAGGCGCTGCAAGACCATGTTAATTTCACGCTTATCGCGACTAAAGAGGTAGAGGGCAAGCGGTTTCTCCTTTGCGAGGAGGGTTTTGATTACCTCCTCCATCTCCTCATAGACAATGATGGGGAGGAGAGGACCAAAAATCTCCTCTTCCATTATTTTGTCATCAAAAGTGGCCCCCCTTAGAAGGGTAATTCCCCGCTCTAGTGGCCCACCTAGGGCCTCTAGGCGCTTAGTGTGCTTCTCGTTGATAATCTTGGGGTAATCGCTGTAGTCACCCCCGGGGAAGGCTTTCTTTTGCTCTGCCTGCAGAGCTTTCAGCAGGGCTTGTTCGACGCTTTTAGCCACTAAGACGTAATCGGTGGCAATACAGGTCTGCCCGGCATTGAGTAGTTTGCTGAAGAGGATCCTTTTGGCGGCTAATCTAATATTAGCACTGGCAGTGACTATCGCGGGGCTCTTGCCACCGAGCTCTAAAGTCACCGGCGTTATGTGCTTAGCGGCAGCCTCTAAAACAATTTTTCCAACATGGGTACTGCCGGTAAAGAAGATGTAATCAAAGCGCTCACTCAGTAGAGTCGCGGTAGCTGCGCGGTCTCCTTCAACTACGGCAATATAGTCTGGGTCAAAGGTTTTTCTGATCAGTTCATTGATCACCGCACTGGTCGCCTTAGCGTAGGCTGAGGGCTTAATTATAGCGGTGTTACCGGCAGCTATGGCGCCCACTAAGGGTGTTAAAGAGAGCTGGAACGGGTAGTTCCAGGGGGCCATTATTAGAGTGACTCCATAGGGGTCACTGTAGAGGTAGCTCCGGCTGGGCCAGTGAATTAACGGTGTTTTCACCCTCTTAGGTTTAGTCCACCTCTTAAGGTGCTTAAGGGCGTGTTTTATCTCCCCCTTAACGAGGGCGACTTCACTGATGTAGGCCTCCGTGGGGTGTTTGTTCAAATCTGCTTTAAGGGCACCTAGAATTGTCTCTTCACCCTCTTCGATGGCAACTAGGAGCTTTTTAAGAGCGGCCTTTCTGAAGGCGATAGGTAGTGTAGTTCCCTCCCTAAAGAGGGCGCGCTGACGGGCAACTAACGTTTTAAAGTTCGTATTGGGTTGATCCACTGTAGAACTCCTTGGAGTGGAGGACTACCGCTTTATGGGCAGGGAACTTGGCCGGGGTGTCCCTCTTCATCTGCTCGTAGTAGGGGCCACTGGTGTGGACGGTGAGTTCTCCTTTGATTTGGAAAGCTTTACCCTCATCGGTTAAGAAGAGGAGGAGTCCCCTAGCGGTCTCCTCTATGTTCTTACGGGTTTTGTAGAAGTAGTTGTCGGCGATGATGAAGTTAGACTCTTCATCTAAGGTAACTGAGAGGATATAAACACTATTGGCAATGCCCTCTTTACTGACGGTAGTGAAGACGATTGGCCCCTCCCTTTTTTGCCAAGCTTCTTTTAATAGTTCTCTGTGATCCACGGCTTTACTCCTGTTTTGAGACCATTGCCAATAAGTCGTCGGTTTTGCGTAACCTTCGACTGATATCGCGGGCAAGATTCATGATAATTATAGTGAAAACCATCAGGTGGTTTTGGGACAGTTTATAGAGGTCGCGGTTACTTAAGGTAACGGCGTTGACTTCACTCAGTGTGATAACACTAGCAGCACAGGGCTGGATGTCGATTAGTTCCATCTCGCCAAAAGAGTCCCCGACGGTGAGGGTGGTTAATAACCGATTGTTTTTAACGACACTCACTTCTCCACTGACTATGAAGTAGACGGTACTGTTGGGCTCTCCTTGGTTTAAGAGGGTCTGATCTTGTAAATAGGTGTGTTCCACCAACAAGGGACGCACTAAATTGAGTTCTTCTTCACTGAGTCCTCCGAACATACTGTGTTGCCGGAGGAACTCATTGGTTATTTGAAAGCGAACCATACCCCATAATACTCTAAGGGTTATGGGGTATGCAACATTAGCGCATCTTTTTTGCAATCACTTCGGCGGCTTTCACTAAGGGATAGGCCGCCGGAGAGCCGGTTAAGAGGGGATGGGTGCCAATCTGCATCGTCAGAAGGGCTTTCACCGTGACGCGGTTCTGGATTAAAAACCCGATGGCATTGGTGAGTTCCCCGGTACTGTAGCCTCCGTAGACCTCTCCTCCAAGTATCATGCCACAGTCGGCCGCTACAATCAGTTTCACCATTTGTTGATGGGTGTGGGGTAAGTTGCCCGGGTGGGTGTCAACACCGGCGAAGATGCCACTGATTACAGCGAAGTTCTCTTGTTGCGCTTTAAACTCGGTTATCCCGGCAGTACCAAAGGCGTGCTCGCCTATAGCGGTGGCGTAGATGGCGATTGTTCCGGTGAAAGGTTTACAGGGGCTTAGATTGAAGAGGTTCATTCCGGCGGTCCGCGCTTCGGCGCAAGCCGTTGAGGCAAGCATTGTTTGGTCCAACTTACGGGTAATGAAGTCTCTCTTCTCTGCACAATCCCCTACGGCTACAATGTCGGTGGAGCAGGGCAGTACCCGCATATACTCACAGGTTTTAATGAAGTTGTGTTCATTGAGTTCAATACCGGCCTCTTTGGCTATGGCGGTGTTGGGAGAATAACCCATAGAGAGGATGACGGCGTCGGCTGCGATACTCTCCCCGTTGGTGAGGATTACTTTGTCAACTTTACCCTCTTTGCCTTTAATTTCGCTGATTCCTTTCCCTGTAACCACTTTAACACCCCTCTCTAAGAGGTGTTCTTCGGCGATTTTACCAAACTCTTCGTCAAAGGCACGGTTTAAGATAGTCTCTTCCAATTCTACCAAGATTACTTCATACCCTTTTTTCTTGAGCTCATCAGAGACTTCCACCCCGATAAACCCAGCTCCGACCACCACTATCTTTTTAAGGGGCTCTAGTTTGGCTAACATCTCATCGAGATATATTTTATTCTTAGGAATCGTAAAGACGTTCTCTAACTCTCTCCCTTTCAGCCATGGGGGGAGGGTGGGGATGGAACCTAGGGCTAATATTAGTTTTTCGTACTTGATTGGACCCACACCGGCAGTTGAACAGCTTCTCTCCTCTACGTTGATAGCGGTAACCTCGTCGATCACGATCTCAACACCGACACCGGTGAGGTTTTTATCGGGGAGGATGTTTTTGTCACTCGCACCGAGGGTGCCAAAGATGTAGGGGATACCGCAAGGGATTAAGACTTGTTTCTCTTTGCGTATCAACACTACCTCTTTTTCGGGATAGGTCGATTTGGTTGTAATTGCGGCTTGAAGACCTGAAGCGCCTCCACCGATGACCAATACGTCAACTTTTCTCATCTTTATTTTTCTCCTTTTCTATTATTTTAACTACATAGAGGGCAGGTCTCTCTACTAGTTGTTTGACAGTTGTGAGAGGGATCTTTAGGTGTTTCACTGAGGAGGATCAGGCTCTTAGCGATCTCCTTTAAGAGTTCTTTTTCGACATTGTAATGGGTAAAATAACCACTTTTAGTCTCCCTCAAGAGGCCCACATTTTTAAGGACCTTGAGATGTTGAGAGACTGCCGCTTCAGAGATATTAAGGGTCCTAGCAACCCCTCCTACACAGTAGTTACTCTCTAAGAGTAGTTCTATAATGGCTAAACGGGTTTTATCGTTAAGAGCCTTAAGATATTTAGCAAGATGTGTAATAGCTCTCCCCCTTTTTAATTAAGTGATTACTTAAATAAAAATAGCACAGAAGAGGGGGGAGAACAAGAGTTACTCCCCCCTAAAAATAGCCAGTTTGACAGATTATCTACATAGTTACTTCGGGTTTGTATGCTGTATGTCTTCTATTTCAACATCGTCATATATTGCTATATGGTTGAGAATTTTACCTTTCAGTTCGTCGATCATCTCTGAGGCCTCAAAACCTTCTGAAGAAGTATCGTATTCAGTGCTGCCTATTACAATAATGGCACCTTTCTTAATATCGATTATTCCACCATAAAATATCGCATTACCTTTAACAAAATTAATATTACCCGATCCTTGGAAATTCAGCGTTGCTCCTTGTTCAATAGTTAACATAAAATCTTCTTTCGTTACGCCAGTCTGTGGGTTTTCACCCACTCCAAGTTTTTGGACTGCATAGTGTTCGTTTTTAGAAATGATAAAAGTTGCCCCATTTTTAATTGTCACATTCCCGGAAGCCCATTTGCCATCTTGTTTGAGCGTAACGCCACTATCAATGACAAAAGGAGTATGTACAATTGAGAATTTATCCCCGCCAGTCGTGACAACATTTTTGAAGGTTGCGGTAGAAGTTTCTGCTGTGTTTATTGGAGTAAGCTCGAATCCGGCTTGATTCCGTCTTGCTTTTGTATTTTCAAGTATGTAATAGAAAGAACCTGTTGAGCTAATCCAAGAATCTCCATCTTTCTTCAATGTTCCATTCACTATATCAATAAAAGCGTTTTGGTTTAAGTGTTCATAGCCAAACATACTATTGGAATCTAGGGTACCATTATCGCTTATGACTAATGATGAGTTATCATTTAGTTTTAAGTTTGCTATTTTTACTGTTAGCTTTGCATATAACGTAGCGCGAACATCACCAACTAAGTTTACAGTTTTTGAGAGTGTTGTTAAATCGTAATCTTTATTCAAGGTAACGCCAATACCAGAAAACGTAATGAGATCTTTGTCGGCTTCTCTAGTAAATTTAGCAATTGTTCCATCCTCAATAGTCCAATACGCATTATTACCATTTATATAGTTGTTATTGTTTTTGAATGTTAATTTTGCCTCGGAGTTTATGGTTGCTACCCCACTACCCTCAATAGTCCACCAATCAGCGCTGAGAGTTATGTCCGACTGTTTATTTGCTGTGAGTTTCCCTTTTATAGTGAGCGTGTTTCCAATCGAAAGAGTATCACTTACTACTAGATTCACTTTTTCAGGAACTGAAGAAGTGGCTGTCAGAGAGCTATCTTCTTCTAAGGTAATAGTAAATAGTTCATTTTCAGAATTTGTCCATTTAACAATACTATTGTATTCTTCAAAATCGTCACTCCCTAACAATGCATTTACTAGGGCATGTACCCCTTTTACTGCCACCCTGTTAATAACATCATTACTAGGGTTACTACTGTACACTTTAGTTTTGTATTTCCCTGTTCCGGTTGCTTCGACTCTAATGAATTTGCCAATCTCTGATTCAGTTAAAGTATAGGTTTTCCCAGTTGCTCCAGCGATGTCACTATAAGGACCTTCTGCTGAGTCAGCTACCATCCATTGATAGGTGACTGAGGCGATACTTGGCTCTACTAGTGCTTCTAAAGTTGAGTCTACCTCTAGGGGTTTGTCATTCAGGACTTCCCAACTGACACTGGTGGGTTCTAGTATCTCACCAGTCCCACTAATAGTGCCAGTAACGTTCAATTCTCCGCCCTGGTCTAATGTAGCACCAGATCCTACTGTTAAGTCTCTCCCTACAGTTATGTTGTTCTCTGCCTCAACTGAAGAGTTTGTCCCTATGGAGAGGTTGTTAGTTGTAGTTAAGTCTTCAGCAATCACTAGTATTCCGTTTCCACTTACAATTAAGTTATTGCCGGAAAGGGTTCCATCAATCTCTATCGAGGAGTCTTCTGTTAATTCTATTTTCTCAAGGTTAACATCTTCGTTTATGATAAGTTTTCCGCCACCCGTTACTTCGAGTTCTGTAATCGCTTCACCTATTTTACCAACGTCTAGAATTGAGCCAGTTTCAATTGATAGCTCTAGGCGGTTTCCTTCACTCTCAAGCGTTTCTTCTACCTTTAAGGTACCACCACCCACTAGAGCAAAATTGTCGTCAACAGTAAGATTATTTTTAACGGTTAACTCTTTACCGGCTGAAACAGTTAAAGACCCTGTTACGCTACCGTTAACAGAGAAGTCTTCGTCGACCCCTAATTCTCCATCTATCTCAAGGTTACCACTAATAGCGAGGCTTCCTTCAACGTGGAAATTTCCATTAAGGGCTAGGTTTCCGCCAGCCTCCAGATTGCCATTAATAGTTAGGGTATTCGTAAGAGTAGAAGTTATAGAGGTGCCATCTGCTAATACTAAACTCATCCCATCGGGAATAGATACTGTTTCATCCTTCTCGAGTAAGATATCCCCAGAGAGAGTTATTACTTGACTGTCATTATCTACGGAGAGCTTTCCTCCACCACTTATTAGAGGCAGTAGTTCCTCTAAGTAATCGCCCCCAGAAATTTCTAAAGTAGTGCCTGGCTCTTGTATTACATTATCGGTATTTAAATAACCACCGATTGTGACTTTAGCATAGTTTTGTAATTCAATATCTTCGAGAATGACGTTTCCACTAACAATCAATGTAGAGCCATCGGTAACGGTTAATGCCTCTCCCTCTAGGGTGCCTGTTACTTTAACAGTACCGCCACCTTTGAGGATAAAGTCTTCTCCAATGGTCAGGTCTCCTTTTATTGTTAACTCTTCGTCAATTGGAACATTCAGGGGTCCTTGTAAAATTCCTCCAACAGAAAGTTCACCGTACAGTGATAAAACACCATCTATTTTTAAATTACCAACAACCGTGAGATCTCCCCCTACAGTTAAAGTTTTGCTCTCACTTAATGTTAGGGTAGCATCTTCATTAATTACTAATTGCCACTCCGCGGGGAGACTAATCTCTGTATCTTCAGTTATAGCAATTGTGCCGGAGAGGGTTATGGTCTTATTTGAATAATCAGTGGTGAGTTTTTCTCTAGGTTCCAATAAGGAGAGTAATTCTTTAAGGTACTCTTCACCATCGACGTTTAATTTGGTGCCTGTCTCTTGTTCAATAATATTGGCATCTAAGTTACCACTAATTAGCACCTCTGCTTCATCCTTTAACGCAATTGAGGGGGTGGTTACATTACCACTAATCTCTGCTAACCCTTTCCCACTAATGGTCAGATTATTAGAACTAGATAGGTCTCCTTCTATTTTTAATTCAGAGTTGTCTCCTAACTGAATGGATTTAACATTAACATCTCCATTTATCTCTACATCAGAATCATCTGTAACCGTCAAAGTCTTGGTTATAATACCACCGACAATCTCAATCTTTGAATCATCTGCTAACTCTATCTCCTCAAGGTCGGCGTCCCCTGTTACTACCAGAGTGCTACCACCAGAGACTTTCAAGGACTTTCCTTCAAGGTTACCTTCTACCTTAACAGTACCGCCTCCGGTTATTTCGAAGTCTTCTTCTATTACAAGGTCTCCATCTATAGTGAGAGTTTTATCTGAATCTATGGAGAAGGAACTATCGCCACCGATTACTAAACTTAACCCTTCCAGGAGGGTTATGGATGTGTCTTCAGTGACTAAAATATTACCAGTTATTGTAATAATCCCTTTCTCAGTGTCAAAATTAAGCGAGTCTTCATTTATTCCTAAAGCGTTAGCTAACTCACTCTCATAACTCTCTTTTCCGATTACTTTTTCAGCTGTTACACTACTGCGCTCACAGTGAAATTCTTCTATCCCTTTAGCTACAACTTTGATGTAATGGTCTGCATCTGAACTCGTTAGGGTATAGCTCCCTTTGTTACCTGCCCCCTCTATGGGGGTGAAGTTTTCATCGTTTGGGCTACGCAGCCAAGTGTAATGGGCTAAAGCATTAGAGGGGGTCAATTTTGCTTTTAGTGTAGCCCCTTCAATAGCGATACCCTCTATCTCAACCATCTCGATATTGGTTGGCTCCGGCCTAAGTTTACAACCAGTCGCTACTAGTATAATTAACACTATTATGGCATAAAAAATGACATATTTCTTAAACAAATATGATTTTAACACAATTCCTTCCTTTTTTGCACTGTTTTATTCGTTGCCATCCTAAAACATCATAGTGGTGGCGTCAAGTTTAACCTTTAATCTTTGCCACATTTTAAAGATGTGCTATGCTCTAGGTAATTAAAGACCAAATATTGTTGGAGAAGGAGAAAACTAATGAAAGCAGGTAAAACGACCTCCTTTAAAAAAGTGCTAGGTTTAACCTTAGCACTATTATTAAGTATTTCACTCTTAGCTGCTGCTGATATGTCCTACGACGTTAAGCTTTTAGGCAGTAGTGCCCCTGAAATTAAAGTAGAAGCCGGTGCGGTTGTAAAGATTCCTATGCTACAAGGTGAAGGACTCTTAACCAGAGACAACAACCTAAAGATTAAGGGTAGGGTAGGCGTCTCCCCGGTCAGTAATACTTGGAGTGTAGAAGCGGTGCTTACGCCACTAGCCGTTGCTGAAGTGAGCCTAGGGGGAACCCTTGGGATGGGGTGGGACCTAACTGATTCTCTTAAAGGACTAAAATATATTGGCAGATGTAGCGAACCTAGCGAACCTTATGAAGAGGCGTCTGAGAGTGTGAAGGGGATCTACCTCAAAGGGAAGGCCGGCGCTGCCCTCCAATTTGACACTGCTGCCCTCTTCTCTTCTAAATGGGCGAGTGTTTTTGCACGGGTCTATCAAGAGGTGAGTATCCAAAACTACACTAACCTAGAGTATGGGAATGCCTGGAACTTTGAGCTTAGCGGGTACAGAGGAAACGGTTGGTTCTACCACGCTGAGTATGTTGTTGGTTACAATATGCCGATCTTCCTCGATAAAGTGGCCTTAATGGTAGAGACGGATATCAACAACTTCTCCGATTTTATGAAGACCGATATCTTAGTGACACTGAGCCCCATCTTGAACTTCAAGGTCCTAGATGGCCTCAATATTACAGCCTTAGTACAATTCAACAACAAAGCCGACTTTGTCTTGTCAGAGGATAAGATGGCTGATAACCGTATCCAGAGAGGACCTCTAGGCTTCTCTAAAGCTGTGGGAATGGTTACCTATAGTTTCTAGAACTTCACTTATAAGGAGGGCTTTTAGTTAGCCCTCCTTCAATAACTCTAAATTAAAATTTATTTTGCCAGATGGCTCATTTTTTTTAAAGAACAGCGTTTAACCGCTATCGTCTGTTATGATCAGTTCTAATAATGAGCGATCTCGCCGTTGGTGTAAAATATTAGGTGATTACCACTAGAATAGAGATGCAAGAAAGAAGCGATATATCACGAATATTTTGTGATATATCGCTATAATACAAGCATTTACAAGCAAATATATCTTGACATTCCCCTCTAAAAGACCCATGCTGGTGGTATGGATAAATATTTAACGACTCGAGGGGAGATTTATGAGCAAAAGTAATAAAACCGGAGTAATAGCCGTCGCTATCGACAAGGGGAAAATTAGTAGCCACTTTGGTCTCTGTGACCATTTTCTCCTCTTCAAGACTGACGGGAAGAGTATCAACGAAACACAAGAGTATGCCAATCCCGGGCACCGCCCCTGTGAACTACCTGAACTGGTGGCTACCTAGGGAGCGGACACTATCATAGCCGGTAACATGGGTAAGAGTGCCGGAGAGAATTCTTCTTTAGCGGGGCTCAATGTTATCATCGGGGCTAAAGGTGATGCTACTGAGGCGGTTAAGGCCCTCTTAAAAGGGGAATTGACCAGTCAAGGTGAATTCTGCGATGCCTGGATGTGTGAGTTTTTCTTCCACGAATGTGGCTAAATCAATAATTCTCTATAGATAACAGTTTAGCTATTGACGATAAAAATAGGGCTTCTTATCTTTTAGATAAGGAGAATACGTTATGAGTAACTTAAATATAGGGATTATCATCGGCACCACCAGAGACGCCCGTCTCGGTAAGCAAGCTGCCGATTATCTATACAGTATCGCCTCTCAAAGAGACGACATGAACTTCGAGATAGTAGACTTAAGAGACTACCCGCTCCCCTTCTTTAATGAGGCCGCTCCTAATGGAACACTCGCGGTAAACGACCCGATTGGTAAGCGGTGGCAGGAAAAAATTGCCAGTCTCGATGGTTACATATTTATCGTTGCGGAGTACAACGGAGGTATTCCTGGGGTGCTTAAGAACGCCCTCGATTACACCTTCACCGAGTGGATGCGTAAGCCGGCGGCCTACTTTGCCTATGGGAGTTTGGGAGGCGCCCGAGCGGTACAACAACTGCGTTTAGTGTGTACTGAGCTCCATATGGCCGCTTTAAGGAACGCTGTCTATCTCCAGAGTGTCGACTTCTTCTCGGTCATGTTTGGCGAAAAGAAGATTGAGGAGTGCTCCTACTTAGAGCCTCTCACTGTCGATATGCTCGACCATTTAGCATGGTGGACAAAGATTCTTAAAGCAGGAAGGGGGCAAGTGGCCTAGGCAAAATCTTCTTTTTAGAGAATAATAGAGCCATGCGAACTATATACACCCCCAATGAGGTGAACTTACACACCCATTCGTTTTTCTGTGGTCACGGAAGTGGCCAACTTACCGATTATGTAAAAGAGGCCAAGCAGGGTTCCATAACCCTCCTTGGCTTCACCGAACATGCTCCGCTACCCGATGAAAGCTACTCGAGGAGCCGGATGGCTTACCGTGAGTTGGAGAGCTATCTTGATGAGTGCCGCACTCTGCAAGCGAGTGAAGAGGAGATAAAAATCCTTACCGGTTTGGAGTGCGACCAGTTGGATGACTGGTACGTCTACTACCGCGAGGACTTGAAAGGCAGCGGCAAAGTTGACTTCCTCTGTGGAGGAGTCCACTTTGTTGACCAGACCTACGTCCCCTACCTAGAGCCAACCACCAAGAATCTCTTTGCCTACACAGATGATTACACTGAGATGATCAGGAGTCTCATCTTTGACTACGGCGTCCATCCCGACCTCTACTGCGCTTTCTATCAAGATTGGGATAAGCACGCCATTCTAGCCGCTAAGAGTATTCTCGAGGTGGCAGAGGCCCAAAAACTCCCTCTAGAGATAAACGGTAACGGTATGCGTAAAGGGTTAATAGAGACCCCCCAAGGGCTCCGTTACCCTTATCCCCGAAAAGAGTTCTGGGAACTGGCGGCAACCTACGACGTTAAAGTCATAGCCAATAGCGATGCCCACCACCCCCATGAGCTCTATGCTATGCGCCAAGAGCTCTTTGACTTTGCCAAAGAGTGTGGTGTTAAGCTTTCGGTCATCTCTTTGGAAGATAAAGAGTTTTTCGTATTGTAAGGGGTTAGACACTCAGGGTGTTAATGGGGATGACCTTGATGCCATCTTTTCTCTCATAGGCAAAGCCATTTGCGGTAATAATGGCTAAAAAGGTGGGTTTCACCGTTATGTTTGCAGCCAACTTTAAGAGGTTTTTAGCGGCCTCTTCTTGGGCTGCAAATCCCATTTTTACCTCAAAGGCAGCCCATGATGCGTCGGGAAATTCTACAATGGCGTCAACCTCTAAACCACTAGAATCGCGATAGTGGAAGACTTTACCGCCATATCTGTCGGCATAGATTCTTAAATCTCTGATTACCATCGACTCAAATAAGAAGCCTACATATTTAAGGTCTTGCCGTAAGTTATCGACTGAGAGAGCCAGTGCTCCAATCGCCAGAGAGGGATCACAGAAATGGAGTTTGACACTTTTTCGAAGAGTTGCACTGGAGCGGATATGGGCAAACCAAGCCGGCAAAGGGTCCACAACCATAAGGCGTTGTAAGGCATCTAGGTAGTCACTAATAGTCTCCGGGGTAGCGATTGATTGCGCTAGAGTAGCATAAGAGGTTACACGTGAGATATTTCTAGCAATGGATTGCGTTAGACGTTTAACGCGTAATGGTGCGTGTCTCTTGTGAGCCGCTTTACCTACATCAATTTCCGCAGTTAAGTCAACATAATCTCTGGTGTGTATCAGTGTGGCGTCGACTGTGCTACCTAAAAGAGCGGGCCAACCGCCGATGATTAATTGCTCTAAGAGTCTGTCTAAATCGAAATCAACCTTGGGGGAGGAAATTTTTGCATTGTGGAGTAAGTCTCTTAAACTTACTTCGCCACTAGAGTATCCTCTTTCAAACGAGGACATGACCCTAAGGGTCAAAATGGAGAAACGGCCGGCTCCTGAGTGTTTGCGGCTTTTGTTGAGGGCAGTGGATGATCCGGTAAGAATAAATTGTCCCTTGGCTTGTCTCTCATCAATTAAACGAGGAGTCTCCCCCTCAAGCACAAGGGTGGGGTCAATCTCCATTTGGAGTGCAATTGTTGTATCGCTATCCATGCGTGCAACGCTTTTGGCCACTTGCAAGGCACTCTCTGTCTTGCCACTCCCCTTTGGTCCTTGAATTAAGATTGCCCCACTCTGTTCTAATCTCTTTAGAAGGATTTCATCGATAAATCTTGGTTTGTACAATTTATTCATGTTAAATGAAATATAACTTATATTCGTGATTTTGTAGAGTTTTTACGCGGGGTTTTGTAAATCTTGGAGCCTAGTAGATAAAATTGGTGTAATTAATTCTGCTATTAAGACTCAAGTGGAAAGAATATTAGGAGGCTCACATAAAGCTCCTAATGTTGTCGTAGAACCTCAATGGTATTATAATTTGTGAGGGATTCTTATGATTAAATTTAAAAGAGGAAATCTCTTAAATGAGGATGTGGAAGCGCTTGTTAATACTGTTAATTGTGTTGGAGTAATGGGACGTGGTGTTGCGTTACAATTTAAAGAACGTTTTCCAGCTAATTTCAAAGCATATGCTAGGGCCTGTAAACTTGAAGAAGTAAAACCAGGGAAAATGTTTGTATTTCAAACCGGAGAACTGATTAATCCCAAGATAATTATTAATTTCCCAACCAAGAGACATTGGAAGGGAAAAAGTCGAATAGAAGATATCGTTGAGGGTCTTGAAGATCTTAAAAATGTGATTATCAGAGAAAAAATTAAATCAATTGCTTTGCCTCCACTGGGGTGTGGGCTAGGAGGATTAGACTGGAATGATGTGAGGCCATTGATTGAAGAATTTGCTAAATCATTTGAAGATATTGATATTATTGTGTATGAGCCAAAGTTAACAGCTGAGCGGAAAGTTATAAAGGAAAAAGACGTAGTTCCTAGCATGACTCCAGGAAGGGCTATATTAATTACACTCATGAAACAATATCTTGAAGGGTTGCTTGATACGGACATTACTTTGATAGAGATTCAGAAGTTACTTTATTTTGCGCAAGAAGCTGGTGAGCCCCTTAGATTAAAGTTTAGCAAAGCCCAATATGGACCTTATGCTCACAATCTAAGGCATGTGATTCAGAAAATTGATGGACACTATATAACTGGATACGGATATGACGGAGATGCTCCTTATAAACCCTTATTACTGATGCCTGGTGCCGTAGAAAAGGCTAAGGCGGTATTACGGAAGGCCAACACATCAAAAAAACACCTAGACAAAGTGGCCCAACTTGTTGAAGGTTTTGAATCTACCTTTGGATTAGAATTACTGGCTACGGTCCATTGGAGTTCTAAGTATCTAAATGCTAATAATTTAGAGCAAGTGATTAATGAAGTTTATAAATGGGGAAAAAGAAAGGAAAAATTTAGCAGAATGCAAATCGGAATTGCTTACAATAAATTAGTTGAACAGGAATGGATAAATTAAGGCTCTAGCACAAAACCTGTGTGAAAATGATTAAGACTATTAAAGAGGGGATATAAAATGGGCAATGTCTCTGTTATTGTGTGAATAGGAAAAAACGCACACGAACGGAGAGCAAAGCCCATGTCTCGTTATACCAATACCTTCCTAGCATTACCAGAGTTCACCACAACCTCAGAAGCGAAAACAAAAACATGCTCTTACTAAAGGGAGCTAAAGAGAGCTCTTCTTGGACTATTGGGGCCAGGGAGTAACCCTTATGCATATCGGCAGATGTAATAGTCGTACTCTTCAAACTTAAAGAGCGCCTAAATTCTCACGTATGGTCAACTTAGATTAATTATGAGTCGCTACGAATATTTGACTTCTAAACTTTTGTCTCGTAGAATAATGCCATAGTTATTTGAGGAGGAGAGCATGAAAAAAAATTTAGTGTTCAAGGGTT
>JBAYSE010000029.1:0-15064 GCA_041676265.1 Sphaerochaetaceae bacterium | reverse complement strand
CCCTATTCATCTGGAGGAACTCATGAAAAAGAGAAAATTTAAGACAGAAGTGGCGGAATTACTCGATTTAATCATCCATTCACTCTATTCCCATAAAGAGATTTTTTTAAGGGAGTTGATCAGCAACGCTTCTGACGCCCTCGATAAACTCAAGTACAAAGTACTTGTGGACCCCAATTTTAAAGATTTTGTCTATACTCCCCGTATCGACATCGCCTTTGATGAGAAGACCCTAACTATTAGTGACAATGGTATTGGGATGAGCCAAGAAGAGCTGGCCGATGATCTGGGAACTATTGCCCGCAGTGGTACCAAGAACTTCCTGAAAAATTTGAATGAAGAGCAGAAGAAAGATTCAGCCTTAATTGGACAGTTCGGCGTAGGCTTCTACAGCGCCTTCATGGTAGCTGAAAAAGTGGAAGTTATAAGTCGCAGCATAGAGAGCTCTGAGGCCTATATGTGGTCCTCTACCGGAAAGGGAACCTTCACCCTCCAAGAAGCTGAGCGGGAGAGTCAAGGGACTACTATCAAGTTGTACCTCAATACTGAGGGGCATGAGTATGCCAACCGTTGGACTCTGGAGCGGCTTATCAAGCGCTATTCGGACCATATTGCCTTCCCCATCTTCTTGGCCTATGAAGAAGCTGAGTATGACGATAAAGGGGAGAAGAAAGGTAGCACCCACAAAGTTGAGCAGGTTAACAGTGCGGCGGCTCTCTGGCGAAGGAGTAAGAGTGAATTAACCGCTGAGGATTACAACGAGTTCTACAAAAACACCACCTACGACAGTGAAGACCCCCTCTTTTACATCCACACCCAAGCAGAAGGGGTCAACAACTATACTACCCTCTTTTATATCCCGGGTAAGGCTCCCTTCGACCTCTACCATAGCGATTACAAGCCGGGGGTGAAGCTCTATGTCAAACGTGTTTATATCACGGATGATGAGAAGGAGCTCTTACCAACCTATCTACGGTTCGTCAGGGGAATTATTGACAGTGAAGACCTGCCTCTAAACGTCAGCCGTGAAATCCTCCAGCAGAATAGGATTATGAGCAATATTAGGAATGCTTCGGTTAAAAAGATATTGGGAGAGCTCAGTAAGATAGCCGAACAGAACAGCGAACTCTACGCCAAGATAGTGGCCGAGTTCAACCGCCCTCTCAAGGAGGGGCTCTACAGCGACTACGCTAACCGTGAGACCCTTTTGGATCTAGTCCGTTTTAAGAGCAGTGAGATAGAGGGGTTCACCAGCCTTAAAGAGTACAAAGAGCGGATGAAAGAGGACCAGAAAGCAATCTACTACCTAGCCGGTGGTAACGAAGAGACCATTCGGCGCTCGCCTCTGCTAGAAGGTTATAAAAAGAAAGGAGTAGAAGTGCTCCTCATGGTTGACGATATTGATGACATCGTAATGCCCTCAATTGGCACCTACCAAGATTTGGAATTCAAAGCCATTAACAAAGCGGGGGCTGTTGAAGAGTTAGCCGATAAAGAGCAAGGCGATGAGACAGAGAGCCAAGCCGTTGTTGAGAAAATTAAGAAAGCCCTCAAAGAGAGGGTTAAAGATGTGGTGGCCTCCAAGCGCCTTGTTGATGCTCCGGCTGTTGTTGTGGTAGAAGACCACGACATGAGTGTCCAGATGCAGCAGATACTGAAACAGATGGGCCAAGACAATCTGCCGGAAACCACCCCTATACTGGAAGTCAATATCGAGAACGTAATAGTGCAGAAAATTGCCGCCTCTGATGATGAAGGGTACATTGAGGACCTCTCCAACGTCCTCTTAGACCAGGCCCTCTTAAACGAAGGGGTGATGCTGAAAGACATCGGCGCCTTTGTTAAACGGCTGAATGCCCTGCTGGCCCGCTAGAGGAGCCGCAGATGTTTTTGAATATCGACTACTACCACCTCCTTTATAAGGGGGTGGCAGTGGTCTTGACGATTATTTTGGGGAGTCTCCTCTCCCTTCTCCTAAAGAAAATATTGGGACGCCTCTTTGCCAAAAGTCGCCGCATCAATGATCTTATGGGTAAATTCCTCTTAAAGATTATTAAGGTGGTAATTTGGGTGGTCATTGCCCTCGTTGTCTTGAGGCAAGTAGGGGTAGACATGGCTCCCCTGTTAGCCACTCTGGGGATAACCGGTTTCATCCTCGGCTTTGCCTTCCAAGAGACACTGGGCAACCTTTTAGCCGGAGTGATGATTGTCCTCAATGCCCCTTTCAGAATTGGGGACTATGTGGAAATCGGCGCACTCAGTGGCACTGTTAAAGATATGGACATGATGAGTGTGACCCTCTCAACTCCCGATAATAAACGGGTTATCATGGCCAATAAACTAATTTGGGGCCAAGCGATTATCAACTACTCTTACACAGCCAGCAGGCGCATAGAGATGGGGCTCTCCATCTCCCCCTCTAGTGATGTTGAAAAGGCTAAAGAGATTATATTTGCATTGCTGGAGAGTTACCCCGAAGTTCTCCAAGAGCCCAAGATTTTTGTGGGAGTGACGCAGCACACCCACTCTTCAGTCGACATTGTAGTGCGCCCTTGGAGTAAGCCGGGCGATTACTGGAGTGTCTATTTTAGGTTCCAACAAGAGATCTTGGCAAAATTTAAAGAGGCGGGGATTGAGCTACCGATTCCCCAGATGAGAATCGACTCTTCCAAGACCGATTAAAAAGATTTCGAACGAGTCTTGACGACTGGCCTTCGGTTTGAAAATCTTAGCTTTCGTGAACAGACTCCTCATTTTTGTGAGAAATTCGCGCTCTGCTCCCCCCTGGAAGAGTTTGAAGACCAAATTGCCCCCCGGTTTTAGGTGCTCTTGTGCCAAAAGGAGAATCTGATCCCCAATATATTCACTCCTGGAGGTATCGACACTTCTGTTACCGGTAGTCTGCGGAGCGGCGTCACTGATAACTACATCGTAGGGGCCGTGAGAGATTAACTTCCCTTTAATTTCGGGGCTAAAAGCATCTCCTGTGTAACTAATAACGGTGGGGGGTAGCGTGTTTAAAGCCAGAGGCTTCAAATCGACAGCTACGATGAGGCCTCTTTCTTTGATGAGTTGGCGATGGGTGTAAAGAGTCCAGCTTCCCGGGGCCGCACCAACGTCTAAAACAGTATCACCCGGTTTAATAAGGGTGTGCTTACTTTGAAGCTCCTCCAGTTTATAGACAGAGCGGGCCGGGTAGCCCTCTTTACGGGCCCGCAGGGTGTAGTGGTCGGCTGTATCGCGTCTGGTTTTAGCCATAGGGGGAGTCTAACATATCGGGGAGACAAAAAAAAGCGGAAGCCAGCGGGAGGGTTATTTGGGGTGGGGAGAAATCTCCGCTGGCCTCCTAAAATCACACTAAAGGAGGTATGAAAAAACTGTTGCTCTGTACATATATAGAAGCAATAAGCGTGCCAAGAAATAAGGGGGTTTTCCTGTTATTTCCCCCCTTTTGGTGTGAAAAAATAGCACAGTGCCCTATTTGCGTGCAACAGTTGCACAATTGACTAACTCTGTCAGGGTAGTTATGTTTCACTTATGGCCAATACATTTTTAAACCGGAAATTTCGTTACACCTACACGAATGTGACCTTACGCCTAGTGGTACTCAACGTTCTCTTCTTCATTGTCGCTTTCTTCATCCCTCGAATAAACAACTACCTCGCCCTAGTGCCCGCCTACGTAGTGCAGCGTCACTGGTATTGGCAGTTTATCACCTACATGTTTGTGCACGGCGGCTTTACCCACCTATTTTTCAATATGTTGGGGCTCTTAATTTTTGGAATGCCGGTGGAAAGGCGCTTAGGGAGTCGTGAATTTCTCCTCTTCTACCTCTTGGTAGGTGCTCTTTCGGGGCTCTTCTCCTTCTTTGCCTACCTCTTTACCGGTAAAATGGTAGTGCTGGTGGGTGCTTCAGGGGCAATCTATGGAGTTCTTTTGGCCTTCGCCGTCCTCTACCCGCGTGCCCTTGTCTTCATCTTTGGGATTATACCGGTTAGGGCTCCATTTCTCGTCATTGGCTATGCCCTCATTGAGATCTTTAACCAAGTCTCGGGTAGTCGCCAAGGGGTTGCCCATCTGACCCACTTAGCCGGCTTCGCTTTCGCTTATCTCTATTTTCGTCTGCGCCTGAGAATAAAACCACTTCAAGAGTGGCGGCGCAACGGTTAATCATTTAAGTTTAAGGCTTCCCTGATATCGGCATACCCTTTTTTAATCACATCAAAGATGATTCTAATCTTCTCATTGTGGTGGATAAAAGCCGACTTCATTGCGTTGATAGTCGTCTTCTCGATATCGTGGAGGGTAAAGCCGTAGTAGTTAACAGCCAGTTCAAACTCTTTAGTGAGGGTGGTGTTACTCATTAGGCGGTTGTCGGTACAGAGGAAAGCTCTAAAGTTGTTCCTAAAAAAGACGTTAAACGGATGGCTGGCAATATCTTCAGCTGCTCCCGTGTCGATATTACTCGTTAAACACATCTCCAGAGGGATTCGCCTGTCTTTGATGAAATGGGCCAGAGAGCCCATCTTCTCGATGCGCGTCCCGCTTATAGCCATGTCTTCGACCAAGCGAGTGCCGTGGCCGATTCGGTGGGCACCGCACACTTGAACGGCTTGCCAAATTGACTCCACTCCGAACCCCTCTCCGGCGTGGATGGTAATATTGAAGTTGTGATTGCGAATATATTGAAAAGCCTCTAAATGTTCCTTGGGGGGGTGCCCACTCTCATCGCCTGCCAGGTCAAAACCAACGACTCCATGGTTACGAAAAGCTACCGCTAATTGGGCAACCTTTAAAGAGAGGGCGACCTCTTGGTTCCGCATTGCCGAGAGAATTAAGCCGAAAGAGACCCCCGTACGACGCTTGCCCTCATTCAATCCCTCCAAGGTGGCCATAACCACCTCCTCTAGAGAGAGTCCCCCTTGAGTGTGGAGGATAGGGGCAAATCGAACTTCACTGTAGACTACGTTTTCTGCCTTTAAGTCTTCCATCATATCGACGGCGACTTTGTAGAGGGCCACCTTACTCTGCATAACTGAAGTTGTTATCTGGAAGTTTTCCAGATAGAGGGGCAGGTTTTTTTGGGTTGCTCCGCGGGCAAACCAGGCGGCCAGTTCAATTTCATCGTAAGTTGGAAGAGTAACATTTCCCTCTTTAGCCAATTCTATGATACTCTTAAGCCGAAGGGCTCCGTCCAAGTGGTTGTGGAGGTCAACTTTTGGTAGACGGCGTATTAGGTCTCTAGTTAGCATAGCCCTATAGTACTACGCATAACCTTTTGGGGCAACTTTTAAGTGGGAGGAGGAGGTAAACAGATGGACCAAGGGGATCTTCAAGAAAGATTATTAGTTGCTTCTGACAATGCCAAAGATGAGAAGGAGTTGTTGAAATTGCTCAAAGAGGGGGTGGATATCAACTGTAGTGACCTCTACGGACTCACACCACTAATGAGGGCAGCGCTGTTCAACAGTAGCGCTAAAGTAATACAAGCCCTCGTAGAGGCGGGCAGTGACGTCTACGCTCGTGAACCGCAGTACAAATCGACGGCTCTTCAATTAGCCGCCAACCACAATCCCCATGCACAAATCATAGAGGCACTCGTCGATGCCGGCAGTGACGTGCACGATATTAACTACCTCGGCGAGACTGCCCTGATTATGGCGGTGAACAGTGGTAACGATATCGAGGTAATTGCTGCCCTTATAAAAGCGGGCAGTGACGTGAACGCCCGTGATTACCAAGACCGCTCAGCCCTCGATTATGCGAAGATGAACAGACAGAGTGCTGTTATGAAGCTCTTAAGGGACAACGGCGCTAGATAGTTGCCTCTGTGCGAACTTTACTAAGGATGGCCTCTTCGAGTTCGCCGGCAATTTTGGCTACCTCTTCAGCCACCTTAGAGCGCTCTAAGTAGATTGTCTCGTCCAGGTTACTCCTCAACTTCAGTTCAACCTTCCCCTCTTTAAGACCACGGTTACCTACGGTTAACCTCAAAGGGAGGCCGATTAAATCGGCATCGGCAAACTTTACCCCCGGAGACTCACTGCGGTCGTCGTAGAGCACCTCAAGGCCTTTGGCGGTGAGTTCCCTGTAGATCTGCTCATCTTCATCACTGCCCTTTACGAGGGAGAGGAGGTGAACTTGGTAGGGCGCAGAGGTTATCGGCAGTTTAAGCCCCTTCTCATCGTTGTACTCTTCAGCCAGGCAAGCCAAAAGGCGGCCAACCCCTATACCGTAGGAGCCCATAATTACCGGCTTGCGTACCCCTTGTTCGTCTTGGTAGTAACACCCCATAGATTCACTGTAGCGCTTGCCGAGTTGGAAGATATTACCGATTTCAATCCCCTTCTCTTTTTCCAGAGGCTCGGCGCAAACAGGGCATTTGTAGCCGGCATCAGCTGAAGCAATGTCCACGATAGCGCCTTGGTAATCCCTCCCGTAGTTGGTGTTGAGGAGGTGATAATCAACCCGGTTGGCCCCTGCCACCAGGTTGTTGGAGTAGGCGACCGACTCATCGACTAAGACTAAGATATCGTTTGAGGCGTTAATGGGGCTACCATAACCCACCTCAATACCGGCTTCTTGCACCTCTTCGGGGTGGGCCGGCTTTAGGGCGTTGGCTTGAGCAGCATTCTGTAGTTTATTCTCCTCAATCTCTAAATCGCCCCGAACCAGACCAACGACCATTTTTTGGTGCTCTTCACCACTCTCTTCGTCGACAAAAGTCCCCATCATAAAGAGGGCTTTAGCCGTCTGGGACTTTTCAATCTTTAAAAACTCAGCCAACTCTTCAATAGTTGTGCAACCGGGGGTGTACTTCTCCTCTAAGGCCAGAGGTGCTCCTTGGTGGTACTCTTTGACAAATTTAGCCACTTGGCGATTGGCCGTGTAGCCACAAGAGGGGCAGCGAATAATGGTGTCTTCCCCAATAGGGGAGAGGTACATATATTCGTGGGCAACTTTCCCCCCCATCATCCCGGAATCAGAACCGACGGCGATGCTGGGTAGGGCACACCGGTCAAAGATTTTAAAATAGGCGAGATAGTGGTCGGCGTACTGCTTCTCAAGCCCCTGCCAATCGCGGTCAAAGCTGTAGGAATCCTTCATGGTGAACTCTCTGACCCTTATTAGACCGGCCCTTGGACGGGGGTCATCGCGCCACTTAGTCTGAATCTGGTAGGCTAGCAATGGCAATCTTTTATAGGAGTCGATTTCAAAACGGGCGATATCGGTAATGCACTCTTCGTGGGTCATGGCCAAAACCATGTCGCGGCCGGTGCGATCCTGGAAACGACTCATCTCGCGGTCGATGCTGTAATAGCGGCCCGTCTCTTTCCAGATATCGGCCGGATTGACCAGCGGCATCAAAATCTCTTGACCGTTGATATTATTCATCTCTTCGCGAATAATCTGCTCCAGCTTCCTGATTGAACGCAAACCCAAAGGGAGGAGGGAGAAGATTCCGGCCCCTAACTGCCTAATAAAACCGGCTCTCACCAGGTAGGTGTAACCGTTGCTCTCAGTGTGGGCAGGGGCTTCTCGTAAAGTCCTTGAAAAGATTTGGCTCATCCGCATAGTACTCTCTCCTTATGAGGCGCATTGTAACAGAATGGGTAGTCCTTCTCAACTCTCTGCTCTTCTCTTTGTTGTTAAAAAGGGGTAGAGTGGGACATTGGAGAAAGTGATGGATTTAAAGCAATTTGCAAAACAACGCCAAGAAGTTGCCGACCTGATGAAGCGCCTCTACACCTGCCGTTTAACCACAACCAGTGGCGGCAACATTAGCCTGCGTCTCACTGAACAGCTCTTCTGTATAACCCCCAGTCAACTCGATAAAGCCAATCTCACCGGAGATCTCATTGCCGTAGTTACTATGCAGGGGGAAAACTTAACTCCCCATCTAGCCCTTAGTATCGAGGGGGAGATGCACCGCCAAGCCCTTCTCTTACGAGCCGATATTAACGCAGTGGTCCACGCCCACCCCACCTACGCCTCTACTTTCACCGCTCTAAATAAACCCATCAACACCCGCCTTTTAGCCGAGGCGTGGTACCTGCTTGAAGAGCCGGCTTTTGCCCCTTACCGGCGGATGGGGACGACAGGCTTAGCCTCTGAAGTGGCCGAGTGTCTAAAGAGCTCCAACGTGATCTTAATGGAAAACCATGGGGTGTTGACTGTCGGAAAAACCTTAGTGGAGGCCTTTGACCTGATAGAGGTCTTAGAAAATAGTGCTCAAATGACCTTCATAAGTGAAACACTGGCCTCCAATGGTCGCGGGTGGGAGGTTAAAGGGTTAACCAAAGAGCGCCAAGATGAACTAATGAGGATGAAAAAAGGGGCGAAGAGTTAACTCCTACGGGCAATTGCCAAACGCAGTTGTTGCCGGTCACTCTCATCAATTTCGCTAATATGGCGCCGTTTCAATAGATGACAGTGTTTCGCCGCTTTGTAGTAGTGGTAGTAGTCTAAGGTGCTCTCGTCGCTCCGGTAGATTAAAAAATAGTCTTTCTCGGGTAAGAAGGCGACAGCCAGAGTTAGGCGACTTTTGAGGGCGTGCAATTTAAGGAGCTCTTCACCGGTGAGGTAGCGACTGCGGCACACCACCCCCATAAGACGCCCTTCAACTTGACCCTCTCGGTTGTGGATGAGGATATCGGGGTTGAGGGCGCGCCCTTCCAGAGGGTAGGCCAAATCGACGACATACTCCTCCTGCTTACGCACCGGTAGGGCCCCAAACATAACCTCTTCGAGGTGTTGCGCTAAGCGGTGGCTAATGGCAATGCTGTTCCTTTTAAGGGAGAAAAGATGCTCATCTTCATCGACTAAACGCGACAGCGCCTCCAAGAAAGTTTCAAAGAGGCGAATCATGCCGTAACGTTCATTTTCCATCGCTCTATTGTAGCATACGATTACAATTATTCGTATCTAATCTTCCAATCGATCTTAGCAACTTGGCTAATTGTATTGAAAACTGAGCAGTAGCGGGTAGCTATTTCAAAAGCCTTGTCAAACTTCTTCTCATCATTAACGCCCTTGGCGACTACCAAAAGATCAACATGCTCCAGAGTACTCACTTTGGCGTCCCGCTTTACTCCGGTGATGTCGATATCGACCGAGGTGTGTTCAACTTGCATCTTTTCGGCCAAAGATTGGTAGGTCAGAAATAGGCAGTATGAAAGGGCCCCCAACAACAACTCATAGGGAGAAAACTTTTCAGAGCTTCTCCCGAGGGCTACTGAGGCAGCGGTGTCGGTAATTAGGCGACCATCACTCTTCCCATATTTTGCAATAACGTGTGTTTTAGAACCCATTTGGGACCTCCTCGTGTCTAAAATGTACTAAAGTTTTACTTAAGGGTAAAGCTGGACGATCCCCTTGGCGGCACAAAAAGCGGTGGCAAAGGCCGCCTGCAGGTTGTAGCCGCCACAGTCTCCATCAACATCTAAAACCTCTCCGGCAAAGAAGAGGCCTCTACAGAGCTTCGACTCCATTGTACGTGGCTCCACTGTGTCTAGAGCAACCCCTCCGGCACTAACCATTCCTTCTTTGACTGCCAGGACCAACTCATTACCAGTGATGAGTGTCACTAACTCCTTGAGGGTGCGCTTACTAACTTCCGCCGCTTTCTGTCTGCCGTTTATTTCGCCTGTTTTGAAAATCCAATCAACGAGGCGCGTTGGCAGTCCCAATAGATGCACTACCGAAGCGATTTGCGAAGCCCCCTTTTGCCGGCAAAGTGTTTTAAGGCGCTCTTCAACGCCCTCAATAGGCGACAGAAATGAGAGTTTTACCGGTTGCCTGCGCGCAAAATAGCGACTTGCATTGAGGATAAGAGGTCCCGATAACCCTTGGTGGGTGATTAAAAGGCTCCCGTTTGCTTGCATTCCATTGAATTGGAGGGCCGCCTTTTCGATTGTGATACCGCTACACTCACTCAAGTTGGAGTTGATCAATTTCACACTACTCAGAGCGGGGTGCGTTGTCACAATTGTGTGACCGAGGGTTTGGCTGAAAATTAAGCCATCGCCTGTAGAGCCGGTGTGGGGGTAGGAGACTCCTCCGGTCGCAATGAGGAGGAGCTCTGCCTTGTCGCTCTCATTCAGGTGAAAGCCTTGGCCATCAAAGCGCACTTTCTCTACCCGCGTATTCAGAAGAAACTCTACCCCTGCCTTCAGACACCCCTCATAGAGGGCCTTGGCGACATCAGAGGCCTTCTTTGAAGCGGGGAAAACTCTCCCTTCCTCTGCGACGAGTGTCGGCAGCCCTAGGGAAGCGCACAGTTTAAGCACTTCTGTGGGAGGAAAAAGGGTAAAGGCCGCTTTCAAGAACTCTCCATTGGCTCCATAGTGGGTAATGAGTTCGTCGACCGGGGCTAAGTTTGTGAGGTTGCACTGACCACCACCACTTAACAGGAGTTTACGGGCTACAGCCGAGTTTCGCTCATAGAGGCGCACTCGCCGGTTGTTTTTAGCTAAAAGGAGTGCCGCCAAGAGGCCACCGGGGCCTCCTCCAATAATGGCGGTTACTCTTTCTTGATGCATAGGTGAAGCTCGTCGAGTTGCTCCTGGTCAATTGGAGACGGGCTGTCGTCCATTGGTGAGATACCGGCGCTATTTTTGGGGAACGCGATGACCTCTTTGATGGAACTCTTACCGGCCATTATCATGACGATGCGGTCGATTCCCGGGGCAATTCCACCGTGGGGCGGGGGACCATAGCGGAAAGCGTTCAAGAGGAAACCAAAGCGCTCTTCGGCCTCTTTTTCAGCAATATTGCAGATTTTAAAGATCCGCTTTTGGAGATCGACATCGTGGATTCTGATTGAGCCCGAGGCCACTTCATACCCATTTAAGACTAAATCGTAGAGGTCCCCGATTACACTGCCGGGATCCTGCTCGAGAGTCTCAATATATTGCGCTTGGGGCATACTAAACATGTGGTGGGCCGCCTCCCAGTGCCCCCGCTCCTCGTTGAATTCAAAGAGGGGGAAGTCAACTATCCAGCAAAAGGCAAACTCCTGGGGGTCTGCTAAGTTCAAGTCTTTGCCGAGTTTGGTTCTGACGGCTCCCAGCGAGGCACAAGAGACCTTCCATTCATCGCCGACAAAGAGGAGCATATCGCCCTCTTGGGCACCAAAGAGTTCAATTAGGCGCAGCTCTTGCCCCTCGAAGAACTTGGAAATTCCCCCTTCTAGGGTCTCATTAGCGCCAACTTTCATCCAAGCCAACCCTTTGGCACCGTAGACTTTGGCCGCCTCTTCCAAAGCGGTGATGTATTTGCGTGAGAAGGGGAGCTCTTCTGAGAAGGGAGCTTTGAGGCCTTTGACTGCACCACCGGCTTCAATTATAGTCTTGAAGGTTCCAAAAGTGCTCTCTTTAACAACCTCCTCAACATCTACCAAGTGGAGATCGTAGCGTAAATCGGGTTTATCGAGGCCGTAAGTGTCCATTGCCTCACGCCAAGTGAGTCTTTTAAAGGTTTTTGGCAGTGGGTAGTTCATCACTTTCTGGAAAACATCGCCGAAAAGCTCCTCCATGAGGGATAGGATATCGTCGCGTTTAACAAAGCTCATCTCTAAATCGAGCTGGGTAAACTCCAACTGGCGGTCTCCGCGGGCATCTTCATCGCGGTAGCAGCGGGCAATTTGGAAGTATTTATCGAATCCGCTGACCATCAAAATCTGCTTTAAAAGTTGTGGACTTTGGGGGAGGGCGTAAAACTTACCGGCATGCAGGCGCGAAGGGACTAAAAAGTCACGGGCCCCTTCAGGGGTGGAGCGAATTAGGGTGGGGGTCTCAATTTCGTAGAAATCACGGGCACTTAAAAACTCTCTGATAGCCTTGATGAACTCGTGGCGTAAGCGAATCCTCGCTTGCATCCCTTTAGAGCGTAAGTCGAGGTAACGATAGCGCAGGCGGGTATCCTCTTTAGCATCGCTCTCCTCATCGATTACAAAGGGGACGACTTCGCAGGCACTTAAGATTTGGATCTCTTTGACCTCTACCTCAATCTCGCCTGTGGTCATTGCCGGGTTAACCATTGTCGCGGGACGTGCGAGGACAACCCCTTCGACGGCGATGCAGAACTCCATACGGAGAGTTTGTGCCAATTCTTTGACAGCTTGAGGAGCCTCTTCTCCAATTACAACTTGGGTAAGGCCGTAGCGGTCTCGCAAATTGATGAATTGGATACCACCGTGATTGCGAATACGGTGAACCCAACCGTTCAGAACGACTGTTTTGCCGGCATCGGCTTTACGCAATTGACCACAATTAACGCTTCTCTGTTTATATTCCATGGGGGCAATATACCATTAAGGGGCACTGATTTCAATTATTGGTGCTTGGCTTTCACACGGTTTTCATCGGCGACCGCCAGCATTAGCTTAATGCGGTTCTCCTGATTAACCCGCGTGGCCCCCGGATCGTAATCAATCGGGACGATGTTAATGGCGTCATCGCTCTCCTTTAGGCGCCTAATCATCCCTTTGCCCACGATGTGGTTAGGTAGGCAGCCAAAGGGCTGAACACAGATAATATTGCGGTACCCCATTTTGGCTAGATCGGCCATCTCGGCGGTTAAGAGCCACCCTTCACCCATCTTACAGCCGAGACTAATGACCTCTCGGGCACTCTCAATCGTATGTGAAAAGGGTAAAGGGGTAATGAAAGAGGGCTCTTTAGCCACCGCTTTTAGAATTATCCCCTCCAGCTTCATGAGGTAGCCTCTGAGACTCTTCATCACAAACCGTTTCACTTGACTTCCACCGTAGAGGTCAATATCTTCGACTTGGTTGTGAAAGCCGTAGAGGACAAAACCTAAAATAGAGGGGATCATCACTTCACAAGATTGAGCGGCGAGAAAGTCTTCCAAGTGGTTATTGCCCAAAGGGGCATACTTCATGTAAATCTCCCCTACAATTCCTACTTTTACTACCGGTCGGTTGTAATCGCGCTCTATAGCGGCAAAGTCTTGCACTATTAAAGCGAGGTTGCGGCCCATCGAGACTTGGTTGTAGCCCCTCCCTTTTTGGAATTCACTACTCAACTTCTGTGTCCAGTGCTTTACCAGAAGGGCACTCTCTCCCCGGTGTACCTCGTAGGGGCGCACCTGGTTCCTAAGTAGCATCAAAGTATCGCCATAGATTAGAGCGGCAATCCCTTTACGAAGCATTCTGAAAGTGAGGCGAAAACCACTGTTACGGTTCATCCCTTTCAGATTAAGAGAGACAATGGGAATCGCGTTATAACCGGCTTTGTCGAGGGCTTTTCTGAGGAGATGGATGTAGTTACTGGCTCGACACCCTCCCCCGGTCTGGGTAATGGCTAGGGCGGTTCTTTCTAGGTCGTATTTACCGCTGTCGAGGGCATCGATCATTTGGCCAATTATTAGAAGGGCCGGGTAGCAGGTATCATTGTGGACATATTTGAGCCCTTTCAAGACGACTTGCGGCCCCTCATTCTCTAAGAGCTCAAAATTGTAACCCTCTTCTTTGAGGACCTCGACCAAAAGGGTAAATTGTATTTTAGCCATAGAGGGGGCTAAAATAGTGTGAGTCTCTCGCATGGGGCGGGTAAATCTAGTGTCCATTATGGGCTTCCTTCTGTTCAATCGCCGAGAGGAGACTTCTCAGGCGAATTCTAACCGCACCCAAATTGGTAATCTCATCGATTTTGAGTTGGGTGTACATCTTCCCCTGTTCTTCTAAGATGTCGCGAGTTTCATCGCTGGTAATAGCGTCCACCCCACAACCAAAGGAGACCAACTGTACCAAGTGGATATCGTCTTCGTGGGCAATTGCTTTGGCCGCCGCATAGAGGCGCGCATGGTAGGTCCACTGGTTGAGCACTTTTACCGGAAATTTTGTGACGCGGTGAAAGAGGGCGTCTTCACTTAAGACCGCTACATCAAAACTGCTAATGAGCTTGTCGATACCGTGACTCACCCCTGGGTCCGCATGGTAGGGGCGCCCGGCGAGTACAATGGTACGTTTGTTCTCTTGACGGGCTTTTTTGAGGATAGCTTCTCCGGCTCTCTGAGTAGCTTGCAAATACTCTTCTTGTGCGGCATAGCCATTTTGAACCGCTCTTTTGACGCTCTTCAAATCTAGTTTGCCTAAATAGGGTTCTAACTTCCGGGCCACGATTTTAGGGAAATCTCCCTTGCGGTGAAGCCCCACATGGAAATTGATAAACTCTACCCTGCTCAGGGCCTCCATATTGGCCGCCAACACTTCGGGGTAGTAGGCTACCACCGGACAGTTAAAATGGTTTTCCCCCAGATTCTCATCTAAATTGTAGGTCATACAGGGGTAGAAAATCTGCTTAACCCCTCCGTCAATGAGGGCTTGAATGTGGCCATGGGCTAACTTGGCGGGGAAACAGACCGTATCGCTGGGGATGGTGGCCTGCCCAGAGAGGTAGAGTTGACGGTTGGAGAGAGGGGAGATGACAATTCGCTCTCCCAGAGTCTCAAAGAAGGCCTTCCAGAAATAGATTAACTCGTACATGTTAAGGGTTAAAGGGATCCCGATGGCATCACGGTTAGCATCATTGTGGGGGGAGAGGAAACAGTTCAGACTTTCGATTCTTTTAAGTTTCCACTGATAGATGTTCAGTGAATCATCACTCTTGGTTTTGGTGATGGGGCGTTCACAGCGGTTCCCGCTGATATAACGTTTGTTGTGGTTAAAGGTGTTGATTGTCAGGTGACAAAGGTTGGTACAGAGGCGGCAAGTGGCCACTCTTACTTTATGTTCAAAGTTTTCCAACTCTGCGGCAGTAATAATGGCGGAGTGTTGGGGGGCACCTCTTTTAGCGTAGAGTGCCGCCCCATAAGCTCCCATTAAACCGGCAATGGTAGGCCTCACCACATTGGTTCCTAACTCTTTCTCAAAGGCCCTGAGTACTGCATCGTTGTGGAAAGTGCCCCCTTGTACCACAATATTTTGTCCTAAGCTCTCCACCGTAACGGCTCTGATAACTTTGTAGAGGGCATTTTTAACAACACTGATAGAGAGGCCGGCACTGATATCTTCAACGGGGGAACCCTCCTTTTGGGCTTG
>JBAYSE010000028.1:0-15385 GCA_041676265.1 Sphaerochaetaceae bacterium | reverse complement strand
GAAGGTAAGAGAGAGCGTTTTGTTTGCCATTTGGGGTAGAGCGTGCCGTCGATATCGAAACAAACAGCTTTTAACTCCATTGCCCTACCTGCCCTTTAAGTCGCGACTACGCTCTTTCAATTCAATCTCAATCGGGATTTCGCTAAATCCTAACTCCCGTCTAATGCAGTTCTTTAGATACTGCACATACCCCTGGGGGAAATCTTTCTTGCGATTCACAAAGAAGAGGAACCTTACCGGGTGGTAACTGATTTGCGTCCCGTAGTAAATTTTGAAGTGACTGCGACTGCCCCGAGGAATCTGGTAAGCTTGTAGCCACTCTTGGAGATAGTTGTTCAGCTGAGAAGTCTCCACCCTCCGGTTAAGCATCTCATAAATCTCAGCCACCTTATTAAGAAGTGTCTTCACCCCTTTCCCATTTAAAGCACTAATGGTAATAAGGGGGGCGAAAGAGAGGATGGGGAAGAGGAACCTTGAGCGGTCTTTGATTGCCTCCAGTTCATTGGGGACCCCTGTTAAAAGATCGCTCTTGTTCAAGACCAAAATTACCCCTTTTCCGTGACGAACAATGAGTTGGGCAATTTTTTTGTCCTGCTCCACTATCCCCGTTGTAATATCGATTAAGAGGAGAATCACATCGGCCTCCTCAATGCTCTTTATGGCCCGATTAACGGAATAGTACTCTACATCCTCATCAATCTTGCTTTTTCTCCTAATACCGGCAGTATCGAGGACTGAATAGTCGACGCCTTTGTAATTGAAACTGCCCACTGTTACATCGCGTGTAGTCCCCGGGATATCACTTACAAGAGAGGTATTTTCACCGGTCAAATAGTTGGTCAGGGTTGATTTCCCTGTATTGGGCTTCCCTAAAATAGCAATTTTTATCTGTTCAACCTCACTGGGCTCTTCATCTAGGGGTTCTAAGTTAAGCATCTCCAAGAGGTGCTCTTCTAAAAGGTCTATCCCTAAACCGTGTGCTGAAGAGACTCCTACCACCCGTGGAAAGCCGTAGCGGTAGTAGTCCCACACAAGATGGTCCCGGTTGTGGTCATCAACCTTGTTTACGGCTAAAACAACCTTATCGCTGTAGCGTCGAAGCCGCTCAATTAAGACCTCATCTTCACTGGTCACCTCACTACAGTCCATCAGCAACACAATGACGTCAGCCACCTCCAAAAGGGCCAAACTCTTTTCGCTAACGAGGAAGTCGAGTCCCTCTTGGTCAACTTTAATCCCCCCGCTGTCGACAAGGAGGACGGGATTGTTCTCCAACAACCACTTCTCAGGCAAGATATCACGGGTGACACCCGGGGTTGGATCGGTTATTGAGCGTCGCTTCCTTATAAGCCGGTTAAAGAGGGTCGATTTCCCTACGTTGGGTCTACCAATAATAGCTATTATAGGGAGTCCCAGTTTACGCAGTGAAGAAGTCTCCGAATCTATCATACATCCACTCCCTTAGATAACGATTAATGTTGAGGTAAGAGTCCATTTTCAGCACCTCTTCTAAAACCTCATACGCCTCAAGCTTAGAAATACTGCGAATAATGTGTTTGACCTTCAGGATACTAAGGGGACTCATGCTCAACTCATTAATCCCCATACCAATAAGAAGGACAACTGCAAGGGGGTTTGAGGCCATCTCCCCACACATTGCCACGGGAAGTCCAGCCGCACTCCCCTTTTCTACTACCATTTGAATCAATCGCAACACACCGGGATGAAAAGGCTGGTAGAGATAGGCGATCTTCTCATTCCCCCGGTCTACCGCGATTGTATACTGAATTAGGTCGTTAGTCCCAATCGAAAAGAAGTCGGTCTTTTTTGCCAGGATATCAGCAGTGAGGGCGGCTGAGGGAACCTCAACCATTATGCCAACCTCAATCTCTTCATCAAAGGGAACCTGATTTCCCCTAAGTTCATCCTTCACCTGTTCAAGGATTGTAAGGGCACTCTCTAACTCCTCAACACCGCTAATCATCGGGAACATTATTTTGAGTTTACCGTAATTGGAAGCCCGCAGTAAGGCCCTTAACTGTGCTCTAAAGATATCTTTTCGGGAGAGACAGAAGCGCACGGCACGCCAACCTAAAATAGGGTTCTCTTCACTGAGTCCTTGGAGATCCGGGATAATTTTATCCCCACCGACATCAATCGTCCGAATTGTGACAGCTTTCGTTTTACCTAGACGATTGAGGACCTCTTTGTAGGCCTCAAATTGTTCCTCTTCACTTGCTCCGCCCGGTTTTAAAAAGAGGAATTCAGAACGGAACAATCCCACCCCTTCTGCCCCATTTTTGAGAACTGACGCGACCTCTTCGACCCTCTCAATATTAGCCTTAAGCTCGACTTTAAACCCATCGGTTGTGATGGCCTCTTCAGTGGCTAACGCCAACAATTTTCTGGTATTCTCTTCCCATTTAGCATGGCGCTCAACCATTTTATTGGCAGAGGCAACGCTAGGCCTGATGGCAACTTCTCCCAAGTTCCCGTCGACTATAACTTGGTCATTAGGGCGAACTTTCTCCGTAATATTGCCTAACCCAACGACGGTAGGGATTTGGAGAGCTTGGGCTAGAATTGCAACGTGGCTGGTTTTACCGCCCCCATCAAGGGCGATTGCTTTAATATATTTATGGTCTAAAGAGAGTACTTGGGAGGGTAACAGTGTATCTGATACCAAAATCACATCGTGGTTTATCATGGAGAGGTTGCTGTGGCTCTTACCCATCAACTGTTTTACTAAGTGCCACCTAATATCGTTTATATCGGCACTACGCTCCCGTAGCAGCGGGTCATTACCCTTTTCAATCGCCTCAATCGCTGCCTTTAAGACCCGCTCCACTGCCCACTCAGCACATACCTGTTCTTCTTTAATCAGCACTTCAACCGCTTTAGTAAACTCTGGGTCTTCAAGCATTAAAAGGTGCGTCTCGACAATCTGCTCAGAGTTATCGACGGCGGCGGTCTTAACAATCTCAGCGAGGTCTTGGGCTACAACTTGGAGGGCTTTTTTAAACCTCTTGAGCTCTTCAGGGATTTCACCCTCCTCAATATTAATATGGGGAGTAAGGAATCTCTCGTGAACATAGAGGAAAGCTTGACCTAATCCAATCCCTGGGGAGGCTGCAATGCCCTGCATAACTCTCATATATGGCGTATCATACTGTGCTTTCCTTGTTGATGTAAATAGATACTCGCCTAACGGTTACCTTGTGGTGTATGCTTAGCCTATGCGCAGGATGCCACTCCTTTATATTACTTTCGCCCTCTTCGTTGCTCTGGCACTGGCTACCGTTATTGCCCTACCCCGCATCCGCTCAGCTATAGAAGCCTCTGGCGTTGTGCCCCTTATTAAGAACTATCTAGCACAAAATGAGCAGGTAAAAGAGCCCATAAAAGTTGCTTTTCCCCTCCCAGATAAAACCTACCAACTCTACTCTGTCACCGCTGAAGGCCCTACAATTTACCACAGAACTTTAGAGGCGCTTTTAAAGGGAGTACCCAGTGTAGCCCTCAGGGACGGAGGCATCACCTATATCCCACAGAAGACAAAACTGAGGGGCGTTAGTGTTAGAAGAGCAGTCGCCTATGTCGATTTTTCAAAAGAGTTCCTAAATCCAACTGTCTGGGAAAATGGGTACCACCTTAAAATGGAGCAGGTTTGGCAGACCTTAAAACCTCTTCAAATTAAAAAGCTTTTTATCTTAGTGGAAGGGAAACTCCTAGATTAGCCTGTGTAAGTTCTCGACAAATTCAGCTTCACTTAACCACTGGCCTCTCTCCAGATGGGCTAAAAATTCGCGGTTTCCCTTACTACCCCGAATTGGCGACTCCATAATAGCCTTAAAGCCAACATTACGCTCTTTTAGCGCCTTAAATACTTCTAAGAGAGTATTAAAAAGGAGCTCATCATCGTCAAGGACCCCATTAAAGTCTTCTGCCCCTTTGGGTACTTCAAATTGGGGTTTAATTAAAGCTACCATCCATCTCTCTTGAGTGAGAGAGAGGATGTGGTCAGCAGCCGTCACAATCGAACGGAAAGAGAGGTCGGCTACAGCGGCGTGTGGAGGGGGCTCTAGTTTCACCTTCTCCATAATATTTTGTCTCTCATGGACCACTACCCGCTTATCAACTCGAAGAGAGTAATCTAGGAGGTTGTAACCTACATCAATTGCATGCACTAGAGCAGCCCCATTTTGAAGGAGACAGTCGCTAAAGCCTCCACTGGAGGAACCGGCATCAACCATCACCTTGTCCCGCACTTCAAGAGGCCATGTCGTCAATGCTTTCTCTAATTTATAACCGCCACGCGAGACGTACCGTTTTCTGACAATCTCTATTTTGCTCTCTGCCGGGTAGAGGGTCTCTAAGTTGGTACAAGTCTCCTGTCCAATTTTTAACTGTCGGCATGCTAACAGGGCTTCAATTTCAGCGCAACTTAAAGTTGGCAATTGAGCTTTTAACAACTCTCTTAGCTTAACCTTATCCATCTTAACGTCCAAATTGGCGACTAATTCTCTTAATTGAGAGGGCTTTCCCATTTTCCGGGTTAATTGAACAAACCACGCCTTGTAAGCAAGAAGGGCCATCAAAGACCTCATTTTTAAGGGGGAGTTGGGTCAACTGTCGCTCTATCGAAATAGAAGGAGTCGAGCCAATAACCCCACCAAGGGGACCACTCATCCCCAAGTCTGTAATGAAAGCACTCCCTTTCGGTAGAATCTGTTCATCGGTTGTCTGTACGTGGGTGTGGGTTCCAACCACTACCGACACCTTCCCATCAAGGAAGAAAGCTAAGGCCTCTTTCTCTTGGGGTAATTCGGCGTGGAAGTCGACTAACAACAGGGGGGTCACTTTGCCCAGTTTCTCTGCCAAGGCTTTACCAACTTGGAATGGACAGTCAATAGGGACCATTTGTTGGCGCCCCTGGAGGTTAATTACCCCCACTTTCCAGCCCCCTTTCTCAACCACAATTGACCCCCTGCCAGCCGTTTGTGAGGGATAATTAGCCGGCCTAAGGAGGTTTTCATGCTCTTTAAAGAGGTTAATAAAATCTTCCTGTTGCCAGATATGATTGCCACTGGTGATTACATCCACGCCTTGCGAGAAAAAATGGCGGGCAATCTCTTTGTTGATTCCTAACCCACCGGCGGCATTCTCTCCGTTGACCACCACAAAGTCAGCCCTATACTCTTTTATGAGTTGATTCAACCCACTAAAAATGGCTCTGCACCCAGGGTGTCCAATCACATCCCCGAGCATCAGAGCCGTAAAATTCCTTGATTTAGACATAGTCTCCTTACGTTAGCGAGCGTATTCCACTACCCTCATCTCACGGATTATAGTTACCTTAATCCTCCCTGGGTAACGGAGTTCGGCTTCAATCCTCCCTGCAATCCCTTTGGCGATCTCTTTCGCCCCATCGTCACTAACGCTATCATTATTGACCAAAATTCGCAACTCGCGACCGGCTTGAATAGCGTAGGCTTTTTCGACCCCCTCAAAACTTTCGGCAATTGCCTCTAAACTCTCAAGTCGCTTAATGTAGTTATCGAGGGTCTCCCGACGAGCTCCCGGTCTGGCAGCGGAGATGGCATCTGCAATTTGGACAATAACCGACTCTATACACGCCGGCTCAATATCGTTGTGGTGGGAGAGGATTGCATTAATCACCCTAGGGTCTTCCCCTAAGCGGCGCGCCAATTCCGCCCCCATTTCGGCGTGGTTTGCGTCTCCGTCGGACTCAATACCTTTTCCAATGTCGTGTAACAGCCCTCCACGCCGCGCAATATCCCGATCAGCGCCAACTTCACTGGCAATCATACCGGCAAGGATGGCTACCTCTTTAGAGTGGGCCAACACATTTTGTCCGTAGCTGGTCCTAAAGTGGAGTCTGCCTAAAGCACGAATCAACTCTTGGCTGAAGTTATGCAGGCCTAGGTCGAAAATAACTTTCTCCCCCTCCTCCATAATAATCTGCTCCATCTCTTTGGTTGCCTTGGTCACCACCTCTTCAATACGAGCGGGGTGGATCCTGCCATCATGCACTAGTCGCTCTAAAGCAACCCGGGCAATCTCTTTTCTAACGGGATCAAAACAGGAGATGACCACGGCTTCAGGGGTGTCGTCGATTATAACGTCGACCCCGGTAAGCGTCTCCAAAGTTCTAATATTACGCCCTTCACGCCCAATAATTCTCCCCTTCATCTCATCACCGGGGAGGCTCACCGTTGTTACCGTTACATCAGAGGAGACCTCGGTGGCCAACCGCTGAATACTGGTCACAATGATATCGCGAGCGATCTTGTCGGAGCGCAACTGGGCCTCTTGCTCTATCTTGTTGATAACAACTTGGGCATCTCTTTTCGCTTCGTTCTGTAAAGCTTCAATAATTTGTTGCTTGGCCTCTTCTGAGGTCATACTGGCAACACGTTCTAACTCGCTCGTCCAAAATTGCTCTAATTCGGCAATTTTCTCTTCGCGTTCTAAATTTTTCTTCTCTTTGTCTTCTAGTTGTCCCTTCTGGACATCCAGTTCTGCTTGTTTTCGTTCTAAATTTTCTTCCTTCTTTAACAGTCTCTGTTCTGTTCTCTGAAGTTCTCCTCGGCGTTCTCTAGCCTCACGTTCCTGTTCTTGTTGCTCTTTTAATAAACGATCTCTAGTCTCAATTAAAAGTTCTTTACTTTTAGTTTCTGCTTCTTTTATAGCTTCCTGATTCAATCGAACAGCCTTCTGCTCAATTGAGGTGAGCTTGAACCTCGCATAAATCCAACGAAATAGCCAACCTAGAATTACACTAACTAGACAAAGAGGGATTAGCAAAAATATACTCATAGTACTTCCCCCATTGTATTGAAACAATAATACGCACGGACTTAACGCTTGTCAAGCGATTGCAGGTTAATAATTTAGAGTCAGTCCATGTAACAAAATAAGACCACCCCGCGAGGAGATGGCCTTTTATTAGAGAGTTTACCGAGCAATTTTACTCAGCGCTCTTGGCTTTTCTTTTTCGACTTTTTTAGGCTCTTTGGCCCTCTTTTTGGGCTTTTCACTCTTAGCAACCAGCTCAAGAATAACCATCTCAGCCGCATCGCCTTGGCGTCTGCCCGTCTTAATTATTCGAGTGTAACCACCGGGACGATCTACGTTGAGGGGTCCAATGTCGGTAAACAATTTGGCTAAGACAGCTTCGTTGGTAATATCGCGGGCTACCATGCGACGGTTGTGTACCGAATCGACTTTTGCCCTCGTTATCATCTTTTCAGCCATCCGCTGGACCTCTTTAGCTTTAGCCTTGGTAGTCTCAATCCTTTCGTATCTAAAAAGTGAAGTTACTAATCCGCGCTTAAGCGCTTTTCTTTGGCCGCTACGTCGGCTCAATGCATTAAAACCTTTCCTATGCCTCATTCTCTTCTTCCTTGTTATTACCTGACATTCTAATTGAGTTCTTTAAAACACTGTAATCGGTCATACCAAGACTCAAATTCCACTCTTTGAGTTTCTCTTTAATCTCTTGGAGTGATTTCTTTCCAAAATTCCTCGTTTTGGCAATCTCCTCTTCACTCTTGCGAGTCAAATCGCCAATCGTTTTAATATTGGCATTCTTAAGGCAATTGCTTGAACGCACAGTCAATTCGAGCTCCTCAACAGAAGTATTCAAAATCTTCTTAATTTGCTCTTCCTCTTCATCAACCTCATCACCGCTATCGATTAAGCTCTCATCGAAATTGATGAAAATCGAAAAATGGTCTTTGGCAATTTTTGCCGCTTCTGCTAAGGCGTTCTCGGGAGAGATAGTCCCATCGGTAAAAACATCCAACAAAAGTTTATCGTAGTCGCTACGCTGACCAACACGGGTCGGTTCTATCTCAAATTTGACCCTTTTTACCGGAGAGAAGTTTGCATCAAGGGGGATAGTTCCCACTTCTTCAATATATTTTTCGTTAATTTCCGCCGGGACATACCCTCTGGCAAGGTCAATTTGCAACTCTAGTTCAACATTAGCCTCTTCCATCATGGTGAAGATAACCAAATCTCTGTTGATAATCTCAACATTGTTTTTCTCGAGTGCCGCAGCCGTTAAAGTACCCGGCCCCTTGCATTCAACGGTGATTAAAGTGCTCTCAATATCTTCGGGCATTTTAATCTTCAGTTTTTTAAGGTTTGCCACGATGTCAGGGACATCTTCAACAACGTGAGGTAGCGATTCGTACTCGCTGGAGAGCAGATGTGGAATCCCCTCTTCATTGATAGTAGTAATCCTTACAGCTGTTACAGCGTATCCTTGAATTGATGAGAGGAGAATTCTGCGCAAAGTGTTTCCGATAGTTGTCCCAAATCCACGTTCAAATGGATAAGCCACAAAGCGACCTGAATCGGGTTCAACTAAGGTGTGTTCAAAGGTAACCCCTTTCGGTTTTTTAAATCCTTTCAACAGGTTTTTACGTGCCATGTTTACTCCTTAACGAGAATAGAGCTCTACAATCAGCTGCTCGTTGATATCGGCAACTTCTGCTACATCTGATCTTCTGGGGATAGCTAAGAACTTCCCTTTCATGGTATCAGCATCTAGTGTAAGCCAGGGATGAACGCCCGACTTTGAGAACTCTTTTAAGTTTTCTTTAATGATGAGCATCTTTTGTCCGCGTGGTCCAATGGCAATCTCATCACCGGCTTTTACTCTATAAGAGGGGATATCAACCCGCTTGCCGTTGACAAATACATGTCCGTGACCAACCAACTGGGCAGCTTGACTTCTGCTGGCGGCGAAATGGAGTCTGAAGACAACATTGTCGAGTCTCTGCTCCAACAAAGAGATCAGGTTTTCACCGGTTTTCCCCGGAATACGGGCAGCTTCATTAAAGGTGAGCACAAACTGCTTCTCAAGCATACCATACATCCTCTTAAGCTTTTGTTTCTCACGGAGCTGCAAACCATAATCGGTCATCTTCCTTGAACGGGCACGGGGGTCCTTACCAGGTGAACTTACATCCTTTTTAGTAAGGGGACACTTTGGGGTGTGACACCGCTCGCCTTTAAGGAACAATTTAGTTTTTTCTGCTCGGCAGTACCTACATTTCGGTCCAATATATCTAGCCATATCTCAACTACTCCTTGTTAGACTCTTCTGGTCTTCCGGGGACGACAACCATTGTGGGGAATGGGGGTAACGTCTCGGATACTTCTCACCTGAAGACCTAAAACACCCAATGTCCTAATAGCCGACTCTCGTCCTACTCCAGGGCCCTTAACAAATACATTTACTTCTCTAAGGCCAAAATCGATCGCCTTTTTAGCAGCAGTCTCGGCTGCCGTTTGAGCGGCGTAAGGAGTCGATTTCTTGGCTCCTCTGAAGCCTAAACCACCGGCACTTGCCCAAGAAACTGCATTGCCGTTTAAATCGGTAATCGTAACAATGGTATTATTGAATGTAGCCTGGATGTAGACGTTACCTTCATATACTGTTTTTTTGACTCTGCGTTTTGCTTTAGCCACTTCAAATCTCCTTATTTCTTCTTACCGGCAACGGTCTTTTTTCTACCCTTACGGGTTCTAGCATTCGTCTTAGTCCTTTGCCCTCTGACGGGAAGACCTTTTCTGTGGCGTAAACCCCGGTTACAACCGATATCCATAAGACGCTTAATATTGAGGGCCACTTCAGTTCTCAGTCGACCTTCAACCTTGTACTCATTTTCAATCAGCTTACGTAACTCGTTCACTTCATCGGCAGAAAGGTTGTTCATCCTCTCTTCGGGGTTAACCTTACTCTTTTCACAGATTTCCAGTGCAGAAGTTCTGCCAATACCGTAAATATAGGTTAATGCAATCTTCACCGACTTATTAGGTAAATCAATACCAGCAATTCTTGCCATTAACTGGCCTCCTCTATCTCTGTCTCTGCTTGTGTTTGGGATTCTCACAAATTACGCGCACAACCCCAGACCGTCTAATAACCTTGCACTTATCGCACATCGGCTTAACACTCGCTCGTACTTTCATTTCCACTATCTCCTATAGGTTTCTTGCCTTAATCTTGCCCCGGCTCGAAATTCCTTCGTGGTGGTGCATCTTCATGATTCCCTCAATCTGACTCATGGTATCGAGGTCAACCCCAACCATAATTATGAGAGAAGTACCACCCAATAGCATGGCCACCGATGCAGGGAAATTAAAGAACTTCTGCACGATAGTTGGAATTAGGGCAATAAAAGCGAGGAACAGCGACCCTGGCAGTACAATACGATTCAAGACCTTAGAGAGGTATTCTTCAAGTCTTTCCGTACGAACTCCGGGAACCGAACCACCGTTTTCCCTAATCTGCTTAGCTATCTCGATAGGATTCAAGCTAACTTGGGTATAGAAAAAAGCAAACGCAATAATCAGCAAGGTGTAGATAATTAGATAGGGGGCACCCTGCGGATTAAGCCATCTAGCTACCGCTTGTAACCAGCGCACTTGTGGTCCCAATGAAGAGGCAATCTGCAAGGGGAA
This sequence comes from Sphaerochaetaceae bacterium, assembly GCA_041676265.1. Classification (GTDB taxonomy): domain Bacteria; phylum Spirochaetota; class Spirochaetia; order Sphaerochaetales; family Sphaerochaetaceae; genus DUOJ01. The sequence goes on along the minus strand of JBAYSE010000028.1, from coordinate 4,885 downwards.
GGTTAAGAGCGCTGATGCAAATATGACAGGAATAACTCCTGAAGGGTTAATTTTGAAGGGGATGTAGGTGTTTTGAGACCCATACATCTTGCGTCCAACAACCCGTTTAGCATATTGCACCGGAATTTTTCGCTGCCCGCGCTGTTCATAAACCACCAGCGCAACAACCAAGGCAAACATGGCAAATACTATTAAAACCACTATTGGGTTTAAAACGCCGGTTTGGACACTCTTCCAAAGGGTGACAATTGCATTGGGGATACGGGCTACGATTCCAGCAAAGATTAAGAGTGAAATACCGTTACCAATACCCCGCTCAGTAATTTGATCGCCCAACCAAACAAGGAACATCGTCCCGGTAGTAACTGTCATCATCGCAATTAGGGTAAATGGGAGAAGACTCATTGTCATCACGTCGGGGATACTCTTTGCATAGACAGTCACCACGTATGACTGGATTAGACAGACTAAAATCGTCCCCAGCCTAGTGTACTGTTGCATCTTCTTTCTACCGGCAGCATCTTCACTTAGCTTCTTTAGGGCAGGTACTACCAACATCAACAACTGCAAAATAATTTGCGTTGAGATGTAGGGCATAATACCCAACATAAAGAGAGAGAAGTTAGAGAACGCACCACCGGCGAAGAAGTTTAAATACTCCGTCAGCCCAATTGTGGTGGAACTACTTTGTGCCATGAAATAGAGTTTCAGTACTTCGGGATCAATTCCTGGGATCGGGATAAAAGCGCCCAATCGAAAGATTACGAGGAACAAAACTGTCCAAAGAATCTTCTTCCTAAGCTCTTCGATTCTAAACATGTTTACTAGGGTGTTAGACATCACAATCCTCTTTTTATCTAATTTCGCCGCCTGCAGCTTCAATTTTCTTCACTGCGGCTGCAGATACCTTAAGGCCCTCGAAGACCACTTTCTTTGTCAGTTCTCCATTGGCAAGTACTTTTGCCTTGCTATTGGCCCCTTTTACTAAGGCCTTATCTTTGAGAGATTCCAGAGAGACAACCTCTCCCTCTGCAAAGTTTTTGGAGACAGCATCGAGTGACACCACTGCGTACTCTTCCTTAAAGGGGTAATTGCTGAATCCTCTGCGGGCAATCCGGCGGTAAAGAGGCATCTGCCCCCCCTCAAAACCGGGTCTTACACCACCACCGCTACGTGAGTTTTGTCCTTTATCTCCCCGACCACAAGTGCGCCCTTTCGAGCCAACACCCCGGCCGACGATTGTCTTCTTTTTATTAGCACCGGATGGTGCCTTAATTCGTCCCATCTTATAACTCCTCGACTTTAACCATATGGCTAACTACACGAATCATCCCGAGAATGGAGGGAGAAGCATCGTGTTCGATTGAACTACCCATCTTTTTTAGGCCAAGAGCTTTCACAGTCCTCCTATGTTTAGGAATTGAACCAATGACACTCTTAACCAATGTGACCCTTATTTTCTGCTCTTTTTTAGCTGCCATAGATTACCCCCACATCTCTTTTAGAGACTTCCCTCTGCTTTTAGCCAATTCTTTGGCATCAAAAAGGCTCTCTAAAGCGACAAAGGTTGCCTTGACGGAATTGAAGCTGTTTTTTGAACCGAGGGACTTACTCAATACGTCTTTAATACCACAAGCATCCATTACATGACGCACCGAACCTCCGGCGATCACCCCGGTACCTGGCACTGCAGGTTTAAGGAGAACACTGGCACCTTTAAAGTTACCCAAAATCTCATGGGGAATGGTGTCCTTCACCATAGGAACACTAATCATTGAAGTTTTGGCTTTATCGACAGCTTTACGGATAGCTTCGGTAATATCGTTGGCCTTACCTGTACCATAACCGACGCGGCCACTTTGATCGCCAACTACAACTAAGGCTGCGAAAGAGAAACGTCGTCCACCCTTAACAACCTTGGAGACACGATTAAGTTTCACTAACTTTTCAACTAACTCGTTCCCTTTATTTCTATCTGACCTATCCACCATATCCCCCTAGAATTTGACTCCGGCTTTTCTGGCACCGTCGGCTATACCTTTCACAATACCGTGGAAAAGGTATCCATTGCGGTCGAAAACAACACTATCGATCTGCTTTTCGAGGAGCCTTTTACCGATGACCTCGCCAAGTTTGGCTGCATCTTCCACCCTATTTTTAAGGTTACGTAACTCTTTTTCCATACTGCTGGCAGAAACCAAAGTTTCGCCGGTATCGTCGTTAATAACCTGGACGTACATTCGCTTATTACTTCTATATACGGTCATTCTTGGTTTAGTTGCAGTACCAAAGATACTTTTTCTAATATGAACCTTACGGCGAGCACGCCTCTTATTTTTCTTTAAAACTCTATTCATATCTTCAACCTACCTATTTAGCACCGCCAGATTTTCCAACCTTACGTTTAATCACTTCATCCTCATACTTAATCCCTTTACCTTTATAGGGCTCGGGTGGTCTTAACGACCTAATTTCAGCACTGAGGTGTCCAACACGCTCTTTACTAATCCCAGAAATGAGAATCGTATTGGGGTTCTCACACTCAATTTTGACATCTTTTGGGATTAAATACTCAATTGGGTTAGAGTATCCAAGGTTTAAAACAAGGAGATCTCCCTGCACTTCCACCCTGTAGCCCACACCATTAACCTGTAGTTTCTTCGAGAATCCCTTAGAGACCCCCTCCACCATATTGCTAACCAGTTGTCTATAAAGTCCATGGTAACTTCTACCGGCTTTCGATTCGACAGTCCTATTGACCACTACCTGGTCTTTAGTAACTTTAATCTCGACTTCGCATCGATAATCTTGAACCAGTTTCCCCTTAGGTCCTTCAACAGAAACTACACCGTCTTTAGCTTTGACGGAGACTCCTTCTGGCAGAACAATTGGTAACTTACCTATACGAGACATAGTTCACACCCCTTACCAAATTGAACAGATCAGTTCACCACCGACCTTGTTTTCGCGAGCCTTCTTCCCGGTAATAACTCCGGAGGAGGTCGACACCACTACTACACCATACCCATTGTAAACCCTAGGCAATTCGCGATACCCCGAATAGACTCTCCTGCCCGGAGTAGAGATACGATTAATACCGTGGAGAACAGGATTCTGATCATCATCATATTTCAGGAAAATTCTGATTGTGTTAATGCCATTCTTATTAACAACTTTCTTGAAATTTTTAATATATCCTTCGTTCTTCAAAATCTTAACAATTTGCAACTTGAGCTTTGATGTAGTAACTTCAACTTTTTCATGCTTCGCCATGCTTGCATTTCTAATTTTTGTCAGCATATCAGCAACAGGATCACTTATAGCCATGTTTATCTCCTACCAGCTGGATTTGGTAACGCCCGGAATGAGTCCTTCACTAGCAAGCTTTCTAAAACAAATCCTGCACATTTCGAACTTCCGCATGTACCCCCGAGGGCGTCCACATATTTTACAGCGATTAACCTTCCTAGTGCTGTACTTTGGTGTTCTATTCGCTTTTACGATTAATGATTTTTTTGCCATCTTCTCTCACTCCGCCTATTTCGCAAAGGGCATACCAAGCTTCTTCAGCAGGGCATAACCTTCTTCATCGGTTTTGGCCGTCGTCACGATTGCGATATTCATGCCACTCACCCGTTCAATCTTATCGTAATCAATCTCAGGGAAAATAATCTGCTCAGTAATCCCGAGAGAATAGTTTCCATTGCCATCAAAAGCGTTAGGGCTAACGCCCCTAAAGTCTTTAACACGTGGAAGGGCAACTCCAATCAATCTTTCCAAGAAGAACCACATATTATCACCCCGCAGGGTAACGAAAGCGCCAATCTCTTGGCCTGCTCTGACCTTAAAGTTTGCAATTGACTTACGAGCCTTGGTCTTAACAACATGTTGTCCGGTAATCTGCTCAAGCTCTTTGATTGCTGAATCGAGCAATTTCTTATTGACAATAGCCTCTCCGACACCAACACTAACAGAAATCTTCTCTAAGGCTGGGATTTGCATCTTCGACTTATAGCTGAACTCAGAGAAGAGTTCTTTAGCAACTTCTTCATTATACTTTTTCTTTAAATTAGGTACGAACTTTTCCATTAGATCACTTCCCCAGTTTTCTTGGCATAACGAACTTTTGCCCCTTTCTCATCGGTTTTGTAACCAATCCTAGTTGTCTCGCCATTTTTCATTAAAAAGGCCACATTCGAAACGTGAATCGGTGCCTCAATCTCTTTGATGCCACCTTGTTCCTGTTCAGAACGCTTTCTCATGGTCTTTTTAACCAGATTAACACCCTGAACAATGACCCGTTCTTTAGCGTGATCAATTTTTAAGATACGACCAGTTTTGCCTTTGTCCTTTCCAACGAGGACTTTGACATTGTCATTTTTCTTCAGTCTCATCCTTCAACTCCTACAACACTTCCGGCGCCAGTGAAACAATCTTTACATACCCATCTTCACGTAGTTCGCGTGCTACAGGGCCAAAGATCCGCTTCCCGCGCGGGTTATTGTTGGCATCAATGACAACGCATGCGTTATCATCGAACCTGATATAGGTACCGTCAGGTCTTCGGTATTCTTTTTTAGTGCGCACTATCACAGCCTTGAGGACATCCCCTTTTTTAATGGCTCCGTTGGGTAGTGCATCCTTAACCGCAACAACAATAACATCTCCGACTCCGGCACTGGTTCGGTGGGTTCCCCCCAAAACTTTAATGCACTGGACTCGTTTTGCACCACTATTGTCGGCTACATTCAAATATGTCTGCATCTGTATCATGATGTTGCTCCTCGCTTATTTCGCCTTCTGGACAATCTGTTCTAGGCGCCAGACTTTGTCCTTACTTATAGGACGACACTCTACAACACGTACCGTATCGCCGATATGGGCT
>JBAYSE010000027.1:0-16336 GCA_041676265.1 Sphaerochaetaceae bacterium | reverse complement strand
TATTTAATACAGGTTAAACCCTAAAGACAAAAAACACTACTGTTGTTTAACAAGTTTTTAGCCTTTTTTAGGGTTAACTACTTAACATAAGAAAAATTAGTCTTTATTGGTGCGTTTGTCCTAGGTTGAACGCCTTGAGTTCCCTTTGGAGGTCTCTCTTATTATCCCTTTCACGGATAGCTTGACGTTTATCGTGAACTTTTTTACCGCGGCAGAGAGAGACTTGCACCTTTACCAAATTCCCTTTTAAGTAGATTTTTGTGGGGACCAGGGTCATTCCCTTCTCTTCTACCTTTCTCTTAATCCGCTTAATCTCTTGTTTATGGGCTAAAAGTCGTCTATCTCTGTCGGGGTCATGGTTAAAGATATTACCCTGCTTGTATTGGGAGATATGGAGGGAGACCAGCACTAAGTTGTTGTTATCGATTTTGACGAAAGCGTCCCTAAAAGAGAACCGGTTGGCCCTTATCGATTTCACCTCGGTGCCCACTAAAGCAATGCCACACTCGATGTCTTCCACCATCTCATAATTAAAGTAGGCTTTTTTATTGGTCTGTAACACTTTTATCTTGGCTTCACTCATATCAATCGGTCCAAATCACCCTAAAACTGACGTACTCCAAACAGCTGTCACGTTCAATAACACCGGCACTTGTTAAGTTGATATCAGCAGGGTCATTGAGAATTGAGCCCCCCTTAACCACAATATCGTTGTAGGGTCCTTGCCAAGCATCGTGAAAATTTAAGAGGTAGGCCAGTGGCTCCCAGTTGGTGCTTGTCATCTCCCAGTAGCCACCGAACATGGCAAAAGGGGCTTCTTGAGGGGTAAAAAGGGACAAATTCTTTACGTAAGGTAGTGCACGAACCGAAGCGGCACCCTTCTCCCACTGGGCCTCAGTGGGGAGGGTGACATGCTTACCACTCTCTTTAGAGAGCCATTGGGTAAAGGCCTCTGCGGCGTAGTAGGAGATGTTTCTAATTGGTCTGTTAGACTCTAAAGTAACCGTTGGGTAGACCCCTTTGAGGTAATTCTCATCAGCGACTCCATCGGCCACTAGTTGCGCCTCATTTCCCTTAGCCCAGTAGGGGTTACTTTCGATAAAGAGGGCATAAAGATACTCACTAATGGTGGTTTCTGCTAAGAAAAAGTCACTGTAACGGTACCCCTTAAGGGAAAACTTACCATTCTCGAGGAGAGCCTCTGCGCCTACCGGCACCGCTTCGTGTGTTTCACTACGGATGAATACCCCTCCATTTGACTTAAATAGGGAGTTTACCTGGTCACTATACTCTGTAATTTTGGCACTATTAAAGCCATTAGCCGACAAAACCTCGAGGGCACTGTTGAAATCTTCCAACATAACCGAACTACTCATGTGGACTAAAGAGGAGAGGAAGAACTCTTCTAAATCTCCTTCGTAACCCTTAAACGGTAAGGTTATGGTGGTAGCAGCGACTTGCCCAAAAAGGGGTGGGCGATGGTAGCGCTCATCAAAATCGGTGACGGCACTCCAGCTAACAACCTCTCTATACATCGCTTCAAGGTATTTTCTGAATGTAGTATTGTCACTAATTAGTGGCTTTAAATGGTAGTTTTCTTTTCTGGGAAACAGCCAACTAAAAAAGATAGGCTTACCGACTTTTATCATCTCTGCACGTGTAGCGACTCCTTCGTAGTAGTACTCTACCTTGTGCTCTCCGGCTGCTAAAAAGGTCGTTATTGGGGCTGAGCCCACATACCTCCCATCGACTTTAACAATGACCGGTTCGCTCGCGCTGATGAAAGTGATACGTTTACCGCTTTTGATTATCCCTGGCAGGAAGCCGACTAAAAAGAGGACAATTACAATGATAATAAGGTAGAGGAGGGTAAGGTAGAGTCCCGGCTCCATCCCCATAAATGGTTTTAATTCGACTCTTTCTATTTTTTGGTCAATCTGTTTTTTCATCTCTTGAAAAGTACATGGCACTCTTCTTATTGTCAATGGTACCTCTTTGTGGTAGTTTTAGCCCATGAGTCGTTATTTTAGTTGGGTTCAGCGCTTTACAGAGAATAGACTAACACGCCGTTTAGAGCGTATAGCAGTTAACAAGGCCAAAAAGAGTGCCCAAAAAACCTTTAAAGGGGAACTGTTGAGTTGGCTCGATGCCATCGCTTTTGCGGTTGTTTTTGTCCTCTTGATAAACCAATACCTTTTCCAACTCTTCATGATCCCTTCTCCCTCGATGGTAGAGACTCTCTTAATCCACGACAGGGTGTTCGTTACCAAGAATAGCTATGGCATTGAACTCTACCCGGGGGGACCCAAAATATTTGAACGCACCAATGCCCTTAGAGATGAAGTGATTGTCTTTTACAACCCCGAATACAAGTCGCGCGGTCCCCTCTTTGATATCCTCTCACAGGTTATCTACATGGGGACATTCTCATTAATCAATATCGACAAAGATGAAGAGGGGAATATGAGGGAGCGGCTCTACGTCAAAAGGGCAGCTGCTATGGGTGGAGAAACTGTACGCTTTAATGACGGAGTGGCCTCTATTCGGGGGGCCGGGCAAAATGATTTCACCGCTGATGCTATCTTTAGAGAAGCCAACGATCTCTCGCAAGCGCCTCATCAAAGTATCGATGAGGGCGTCTATGCCGGCATTAATGCCTATGGTTCCATACTGGCTTACCAAGAGAAGGCCGTGGAACAATATTTGCCCAACCACCTCTTGCAGAGTTACCAAAAGGTAGCCAACTACCAAGGGGCGGTTGATTATTACCAAGTTGAGAAGGCTAAGAGTAAAACCCTGCACGCCTTAAATCCCATGGATTTAGAAGCGCGTAGTCAAATGGCTCGTTACCAGCAGGGCATCTATGTACCGCACGGTTATGTACTGCCCTTAGGTGATAACCGCGATAACTCGCAAGATGGCCGCTATTTTGGCCCTGTACCCTACAAATCAATTATTGGGCGGGTCCTATTTAGGTTTTGGCCACTTAACAGAATGGGGGTTGTCTCCTGAAGATAGATCCAACCAAAGCCCTCTCTCTCTACGTTCATTACCCCTTTTGTCGCCGTAAATGCGATTACTGTGTCTTCTACAGCGAAGTTGTCAAGGGAGAGTCGCCACTCTATAAATACTACGAAGAGAAGTTAATGCAAGAGGTTGAAGAGGTGGTCAATAGGCGCCAAGCCCCTTTTGAAACCCTTTATATAGGGGGGGGCAACCCTGCCCTTGCCTCTAAGGCCTTCCTTGTAAAACTACTTGAGCGTGTTAATGCCCTCGGTTACCCAAGGGAAAGCACCATTGAGATGAACAGTGAGTCTCTCAATAGCACTCATAGTTACCTCTTTGAGATGGGGATAACACGCCTTAGCATTGGCCTACAGTCTCTAAACGCCCAAAACCTTATAACTCTGGGCCGGCATGTAAGCCTAGATAATAATTGGCGCGCAATCGAGATAGCCCAAAAGTTCAGAAACAATTATGGGGTGCATCTAAACTACGATTTGATTACTTCCATTCCCCACCAAACCGTACAAGAGGCGCTCGACGAGCTTAGAGAGTTAGTAAAATATGGTGAGCCGGACCACATTTCTCTCTACAACCTCACAATCGAAGAGGGGAGCCACTTGGCGCGACGTCAAGGGTTTAATCCTTTAGGAGAAGAGGAGCAGGCAGAAATCTTATTTGCCCTTTGGGATGAGTTAGAGGCATTGGGTTACCGACAGTACGAAGTATCTAATTTTGCCCGCACTGAGGATGACAGAGCCCGCCACAATGAGCGCTACTGGCTTTTAGAGGACTATGTTGGTTTAGGCTCATCGGCAGTCTCCCTTTTAGGGAACACCATCTACACTAATCAATCTACCCTCAAGGAGTATGGCGAAAAAGAGACCTTTTCAACCTATCTTAAAGAGGTTCTCACTCAAAGCGAATTGATGGAGAGCCAGCTGATGATGAGCCTTAGGAGAGTACAAGGGATTGCTAAAAGAGAGTGGTTTGAGCGCTACAAGGTTGCCTTTGATGCCCTTTTTAAAGCCCCAATTGAGGCTTTAATGCAAGCTGAGCATCCCCTTGTGATAAATACCCCTGACAATTTTGCACTCAGCAGTCAGGGTTTTATGCTTCTAGATTCGATTGTTCTCCTGTTAGCAAGAGCGCTGGAGTGAGGCTGAAAATTGCCGCTTGCCTTGACAGGCTATAATGAGCGTGGTATGTTTAGCTGCTATTTAAAAATCATTAATAAGAGGGTACAACACGTATGTCTGGCCATAGTAAATGGGCAACCATTAAGCATAAAAAGGGTATTGCCGACGCCAAACGGGGACAAATTTTCTCCAAACTTATCAAAGAAATAACGGTTGCAGCCAAGATGGGGGGCAGTGATCCTGAGTCTAACGCCCGTCTGAGAACCGCTATTTTAAAAGCTCGTGCCGACAATATGCCCAAGGACAATATAGAACGGGCCATCAAAAAAGGTGCAGGAGAGTCGGAGGGCGCGGTCTATTATGAACTAACCTATGAAGGGTACGCCCCCGGTGGGGTTGCCTTGATTATTGATACCCTTACCGATAACAAAAATAGAACAGCAGCCGATGTCAGAAGTACACTGACTAAACTGGGGGGGTCCTTAGGCACCACCGGTAGCGTCTCCTACATGTTTCAGACAAAAGGTGTAATTAGCTACGACGGTGAGCAATACAAAGAAGACGATATCCTCGAAGCCGCTTTAGAGTTAGGTGCTGAAGATATTAGCTCATCCGGCAATATTATCGAGGTAATCACCGAACCTGGCGATTTCGCCTCAGTTTTGGAAGGACTCCAAGCGGCCGGTTTTACAGAGGCAACTGCTGAGGTGGTCAAAATTGCCGATAACTCGGTAAGCCTTGAAGATAATGACCGTATTAGAAAAGTATTACGAATAATTGAACGTCTTGAGGACCTCGATGATGTTCAGCAGGTCTCTAGCAACTTAGAGATTCCCGACGACTACGAAGACGAAGAAGATTAAGATGCGCATACTTGGTATTGACCCCGGCCTCGCTCAAACCGGGTGGGGGGTTATCGAGGTTAAAAACCAACGTTTTAGTAAAATAGAGAGCGGTGTGATCCGGACCAATACCGGCGTAGCCGTTGAAGAGCGTATCCACGCAATTGCCAATGCCATTGGAGAAGTAGCCCAGCTACAAAATGTCACCCTCATTGCAATGGAAGATATTTTCTTTGCCCGCAATGTGAGTTCGGCCATTACGGTAGCCAAAGTGATTGGGGCTATTATTCAGCAACTGTCGAGTCAAGGGTTATTCATTAGACTTTTTACCCCCTTACAGATTAAATTAGCCGTGACAGGTTATGGGAACGCCGAAAAGAACCAAGTGCAGGAGATGGTGCGTCTACTACTCAAGTTAGAGAGCTTGCCACGTCCGGACCATGTGGCGGATTCACTGGCCGCCGCTATCTGTTTAGCCCATAATCTCTCCAGTGAGAACCGGTTGAGGAGATAGGAGGAATATCTATGCTAAATGCCCTGATTGGTGAAGTGGTTGAAATAGTTGATCAAGAGGTTGTTATCAGGACCGTCTCCGGGGTGGAATACGCCATAACCATCAGTAACCAGTGTATCAGTAAACTTTCCCAATTGGGTAGAGAAGAGCGCAAAGAGGTCCGTTTGCTTACCTCACTGCAAGTGAGGGAAGACTCTATGACCCTTTACGGCTTTGTCGATACCGAAGAGCGCCTCCTCTTTCAGGAACTTTTAAAAGTGAGTGGTATTGGCCCTAAGCAGGCTATTAAAATTATAAGTGGGGTGCCGGTTAGAGAATTTGTGAGGGCCCTAGATGAGAACGACATTAAATTCTTAGCCTCCTTGCCCGGTATCGGGGTGAAGACATCCCAAAAAATTGTTCTGGTCCTCCGTGGTAAGATAGTCTTGGAGCCAAGTATAAGAGAGGGGGGTGCTGAACAAATTTCCCTCGACGCTGCCTATAAAGACCTTGTTGTCGCCCTCTGCGATATGGGGTATGATAGACGTCAGGTTCTCCAGACTCTTAAAGAGTTGATCCAAGAAAACTCAGAGGCACTAAAAGCCATGGCCAATAGAGAAAAAGAGGAGTATCTCTTTAAGAACGCGATAATAAGGTTGGTGTAATTTTGGAAACAGATCCCGAACAAATGTCTTCGCTCCTTTCTAGTACCTATTTGAAAGAAGTTGATGCTGCTGAAAATATTTTACGCCCACGTACCCTCACCGATTTTCAGGGTCAAACTAAACTAAAAGAGAATCTTGCAATCTTTATCAAAGCGGCTCGCGAACGCCAAGATGCCCTGGACCACGTCTTTTTAATAGGGCCTCCGGGGTTGGGTAAGACCACACTAGCTTCAATAATTGCCCACGAAATGGGTAGCGATATCCGTATGACCAGTGCTCCGGCCCTCGACAAACCCAAAGATTTGGCCGGTATTTTGACCAATGTTACCGAGGGGAGTGTCTTTTTTATCGATGAGATTCACCGTATGCGTCCCGCTTTAGAAGAGATGCTCTATGTCGCTATGGAGGACTTTGAAATCGATTGGGTCATTGGCCAAGGACCGGCTGCCCGCACAATTCGTATCCCTTTACCCCGTTTTACCCTCATCGGTGCCACCACTAAAGCCGGGCAAGTCTCTAGCCCCCTCTATTCCCGTTTCGGCATCACCTGTCGTATCGAGTTTTATCAAGAGTCAGAGCTCGAGTCTATTATTAGGCGTTCAGCAACCCTCTTAGAGACAAAGATTGAAGAGCCGGCCATTAAGCTGCTGGCAAAAAGTTCACGGGGAACTCCCCGAATTGCCAACCGCCTTTTAAGGCGGATGCGCGATTATGCTACAGTTTTAGGCGACGGGGTTATCAACAGTGAGATTGTCAAAACCTCTATGCAGCGCCTCGGCATTGACAGTCAAGGGCTCGAAGAGCAGGACCGTAACATATTGCGGACAATTATTAACTATTACGATGGGGGGCCGGTAGGTGCCGAGACTCTTGCTATTTCAATAGGGGAGGCAATTGAATCATTAGAGGATTTTTACGAACCCTACCTAATTCAGAAAGGCTATCTCAAACGAACCCCACGTGGAAGGATGGCCACCAGTTTAGCCTACGATTTACTAAAAATACCCTATACCAAGCAAAGCGATGAAGACCAAGGAATTCTATTTTAATCTCCCCCCTGAATTAATTGCCCAGTATCCCCCTAAAGAGCGGGGTGACAGCCGTCTTTTAGTGCTCACCCGTCAAAGCGGGATTTTTCAAGACTCCACGATAAAATCTATTGGGGAATTTTTGCCAAAGAACACTCTGCTGGTATTTAACAACGCTAAAGTGCGTAAAGCGCGTCTTTTTGCCACGAGTGAAACCGGGGGAAAAGTCGAATTTCTTTTTCTCTATCCGTTGAATGCCAGTCTCTGGGTCACTATGATTAGTAAGCATAAAAGACAGCACATCGGTAAGCGTTTCACCTTTGGTAATGGACTAAAAGCCACCGTAGTCGGCGAGAGTGAAGAGGGCAAAATAATTGAGTTTGACACCCCTATCGACGAAGATTTCTTTTCTAAGTTGGGCCATATTCCATTACCCCCTTATATCAAGCGCGCAGAGACCGCTTTAGATGAAAAACGCTACCAAACAGTGTATGCCTCAAAGAGTGGCTCGGTAGCCGCCCCCACAGCCGGTCTGCACTTCACTGCGCCCCTTTTAGAAGAGTTGAAGAACTCTGGTATTGAGAGCTGCTTCTTAACTTTACATGTGGGACAAGGAACGTTCTTACCGGTGAGAAGTGAAAATTTAGAGGACCACCCCATGCACCGTGAAGCTTATGAAATTAGTGAAGAGAGTGCGGCAATCATTAATCGGGCTAAAAAGGAGAAAAAGAGGATCGTCGGGGTGGGCACAACCAGTGTGCGTACCCTTGAGTCGGCTTACAGCGAGGCGCAAGGGGGTGTGGTAGCCGGTTTAGGCTCTACCCGCCTTTTTATCTATCCCCCCTATAAGTTTAAGGTTGTCGATGGGTTAGTGACTAATTTTCACACGCCTGAATCGACGCTATTAGCCCTCGTGGCCGCGCTTGCCGGCCAAGAGAATATTTTTAGGGCTTATGAACATGCGGTCAAAGAGCGCTACCATTTTTTTAGTTACGGTGACGCGATGCTGATTATCTAGAGAAGGGCATGCTCTTTTAAGAATTTCAAGATTTGAGCGGTAATTTCCCCCTTACTTCGCTCGCCGGGAACCCTTAAAAGGGAAATTTCGGGGGGTAAATCATTGAAGATTAACTCGTAGTTATCACGTACCTGTTGAAGGTACTCCTGTTTTTCGAAAATCTCCCGCGCATTGCCTCGCATGGCAATCCGATTTAAACAAGCCTCGATAGGGGTGTCTAGATAGATCACATAGCGGGGCAGAGGAAACTGGTTGAGGGCATTGACCACCTCAAAACCCAATTCGACCGATTGGTAGGCCAAAGAAGAGAAGAGATAACGGTCTGAAATCACAACTTTCCCTTTATCGAGGTTTTTTAGGATTCCATTTAAAGGGTTGTGGAGATGGTCTTCCCGGTCTGCGGCAAACAGTAGTGCCAACGCTAAAGGGGTAGTAACATACTCTCTACTCAGTATTGAGCGAACTAATGCTCCTAAAGGACTGGTTGTCGGCTCAAAGGTAGCATGACACTCGAGTCCTCCTTGGTCAAAGGCTTCGGCAATGGCTTTCATTTGTGTGGTCGTACCGGCTCCGTCCATCCCTTCTAAAACGATGAAGCGTTCAAAGATTGGCTGCATAGGATACCCCTTAAAAAATTGGTCAAAGATATTCAGATTTTAGCCAATAAAAAAGAAGTTTACAAGAAAGAGTTAAAGGGTAGGTAATTTAGGTTATTACGGTTATACTAGCTGTAATACGGATGGACAAATGAGATACCATACGACAACCTCTACTGTTTTGATTGCTATTAGCCTCCTAGTCGTCGCTATTATGGCCATAGGTGTCGTCTTGGGAAGTGTCGATTATCTTCACTCTGTCAGTGAAATGCTCCTCAGTAAACTCAACCAAGAGGGGCGCATCACCATAGCGGTAGGCTCAATAAACCCCTCCTTATTCAAACATATAGTCCTGCAGAACGTAGTTATCAGAGAAGAGCATCAGGGGCAGATTGCCAGTGTAGATACGCTAACCTTAGAGGCACCGCTCTATGCCCTCTTCTTACCTAAAAAGAGACCTAAAGTCTGGTCGGTTAAGGCCGAGGGAGTGGAGGGTACTGTCGATTTAGCCCTCTTTCTAGGTTTAGAAGGTCAAGGCGCAATGCCCGATTTCGATCTTGACCTGCAGTTCAACTCGGTCGCTTTTAAAGAGGAGGAGAGTCGCTTCTCTTTAGAAAAGGGAAACCTCAGAGCTTCTCTCCGTAATGGTTTGCTTACGAAAGCCCTCCTCATCAGTGAGGCGTTTAAGGCTACCACGCCCGATCTTTTTTTGACCGGCAATGGGGTAATTGGTAGCCTCAGTACTCCTCAAAGGCTTACCATAACGGGTAGAGAGATCCACTTCGCACTCTTAGATAACATCGCAGGTGAGGCGAATCGCCTAGAGCTCTCTGCCGATGGGGATTTATTGAAAGGTAGTGCAGAGGTAATCCTAAGGGGTCATGCAACCTCGCTGACCACGAATGGCACGCTTGTCGAGGCTAAAAGCTTCTACGGTGAGACTACCATTGAAGACTTCACTTTAAAAGAGGCCAAAATGACAACCAATGCCTTACACGGAGCCCTAGGTAAGGCTGAAGCGGAGATAGAGGCCTTAAACTTTTTTTATCAGCAGCGTGGTGCCCACTTTGAATTAACGGCCTCCTCTGAGGGGAGTCTTCGAGGGTTTTACAACCAAAAAGGCGTGCTTAAAATAGGTGCGCCTTCTCTAGTCTATAGCAGTGACCCCGAGCTCTCTACATTAAACTTTGAGATGGGCAATATGACCCTCAGCAATCTCTCTGAGTTAGACCTCGCGCCTTTAGATGCCCTGGATCTTCGTCTCTTGGAGATTTCAGGCTTCCATTTTTTTGCATTAGATAACGCGCAAACGGGTAAGACTAACATAGAGAGTAGTTTCTCTTTAAAGGGGAAGAGTGGGAAGCCTCTTCTGGGAGAATTCAGCGGAGATTTTGCCGGTGCCGTACAGCTTGAGGAGGCGGGGGAACTCTCCTTCGCTGAGCTCGCTTTTAAAAATCTAGAGGCCACTAATTCATATGGCACTATGGAGGGGTTGTTCCATTACAATACGGCTACTAAGCTACTCCAAGGGACACTTGAGCATTCAGGTAATATAAAGAGTGAATTGAGCTACTCTTTCTGGGACGATGAACTGCGCTTTTCCCTGTTTTTAGAGCAGACTCCCTTAAAAGATTTCGCCCCCCTATTTAGTGCCTTAATTCCGGCTTTTGTCCAAAGTGTGGACGAAAATACCCAGTTAAGTGGGAACATCATTGGCAGAACTACACTGGACGGAAAAAGTGGTAAAGCTACCAGTGAACTCGTTTTGAATAATGTGCTCCTTAACGGTGAGTACCACTCTCTAGCCACTACTTTTGACGGAAACCTCGATAGTGACCTGCTTTACGTTAATTTGGCCACCCTAGCTACCACCGATTTACGCCTCTCCTATAGCGGCACTTTTAACCGGGAACAACTTTTTCCTGAGGGGCGGCTACAACTCAATGAAGTTGACTCGGGCAATCCTCTGATTGACGCTACTTTCCAGCGCTTGCAAACCCATCGTTACGGGTATGAGCTCAAAATCTCTGCTCTTAATAATACCCGCATTGAGGGGGAGATAAGCTGGACAGAGGGCAAACAGTTGGAGAGCCGGGGAACCCTTAGTGTACCCACCATTATCTATCCCCTGACGATCACCGGGGATCTTGAAAAGGGAGTCATTACCTTTGAAAGTGACAACCTTGAGGCATACTTAGACCTCTCGAGTGAGGTAGGGCACCTCTTTGGCGCTCTAAAAGCCGATAACTTTACCATTCCAATCCCTTCTTTTGGGCAAAGTAAATTCTCAGGAGAGATAGAGGGTAGTTACGCTTTAGCTAACAACCTCTTACTAATAGAGGGGCATAACCTAGAATTGAATAATCTAGCGTGGCCCAACGGGGTTCCGTGGTCCATACAAGGCAATCTGTCACTCGATAATCAAAGACTTCGCATTGAGGAATTCAATTACGACGACCCCTATGGGCTCTACAGTGGCTCAATAAACCTCTTTAACCGCCATATTGCCGGCCTCTTCTCAAAACAATTCGATGAATTTAGCCTAGAGGTGCGCTTAGCCGGGGAGGGGGGAGAAAAATTAAACTTGGTCCTTTTCCCTGATAAACAACAGAGCGACTTAACCCTTATCTACGGCGAGGTAGAGGCCTTCTCAACTGAGCACTTGAAACTCTTTGCTGAGCCTATTGTGGTGAAAGCCACTGTGCTGGGCGAGACAAATTTTCAAGAAATTGCTTTGGGCTATGCCAATATCGCTTTCACTGACAAGAGGGAGAGTTTGGAGGGCTCTTTAACTGCCCGCTTAAGTGCAGATGCACTCACCCTGGAAGAGGGCCATTTTTCCAAAGGGAACTTTCATTTGGAGCTTCCAGAGGCCTATTTTCCCTTTAGCGGCACCTCTTCAATTGACCTCAGCCTTACCGTCTTTTCAGACATAATGTGGCGGGACGCCAACACAACCTCTTCTATTAACCTCTCTTTTGCATTGCCACCTAAAACTTCGCTGGCCGGTTGGCTCACCACACTTGACAAGATAGCTTCTGCAGAAGCGCCCCTTTTTATCCACCATTACAACACCTCACTATTGGGCCAAATTGAGTGGAAAGAGGGGCGTCACAAAATAGAATATGAAAGCGGAATTCTCAAAGTTGAGCCCTTGGAGGGGGGCACGGTTAGTGGACTTTTTAATTTTAAGACCAACGAAATTCAAGTCTCGGCCAAAGCGGGCTTTCCACTTCCCCTAGAGATGGAGGGGAGTATTGACGCTTCTGAAGTCTCTCTCGACGTCTCCCATATTGAGGTTGACATGCACTACCTCAATGCCATTATGTACGAACCAACCCTCGATTTTTTAGGGGGTAAAATGGCCGGCTCCCTTTGGATTGAGGGGGAGGTAAGCAATCCCGAGTTTTTTGGCACCCTTAAGGGAAACTACTTAGAGATGACTACATTTTGGACCCCTGATGAAGTTTTCTCCCTTAAGAACCCTGTTATTACCGTCAGTGAACATGAAGCTACAGTGGCCGCCTCGACTGTTTCGGCTATCCACCGTAGTGGTCGCCGTTCAAAAGGGTTTATTAAGTTGGGAGCCTCTTTGAAGGATTGGAACCTAGAACACTACCGTGTCGATATCTTTGGTTTAGACCAGCCAATTGCCCTCTGGTTGCCTATTGTGGCGCTCAACCTCAATGTGGAGACTTTAGTTGCAGGGAATTTCTCAATCGATGGCACTCTCGATGACGAGTTATTGTTGGGCAATGTTGTCTTAACCGATGGGGTTATCTCCTTTGGTATTCCACCGCTGCCGAGTTGGTTTGTGGAAAAGACACGTACCAGTATCGATATGACACTCCAGACCGGTAAGAATGTCTCTCTCATCTACCCCAACTTTGACTCCCCAATTCTAAGGGCAACTTTTGCCGAGAATCAGAAAGTCGACCTTAAAATCGTCGCACCACAAATGACAACCACGATTGGAGGCGAGTTGGCCTTCCGTAGCGGAGAGATCTACTACGTACAGAAGAACTTTTATGTGACTTCAGGAGCCTTAAAATTCTCTTCTATTATGTCGGGGTTAACCGGAGATGTCACTCCGACACTCGATTTGAGGGCCCGTTTACGGGAGTTTGATAGCGATGGGAGCCGAGTAGATATCTACTTGGTACTCCAAGACTCCCCCCTAATGGCGCTAGAACCCCGTTTTGAGTCGATTCCTCTCAAGTCGACCAATGAGATTTTAGAGTTACTGGGGCAAAATATTGTAACGGGGGGCAGTAGTGCCGATAGTGGTTTCTCCTCGGTAGTCGCCATCGCTTCAGCGGCCACGGACGTTGTCTCGCGCTTGGGACTCTTGCAGAATGCCACTATTTCGCTCGGTTTCACCTCAATTGTACGGAACTTTTTAGGCCTTGATGTCTTTACAATTCGGACCAATTTACTGGCCAATATAATTTTTGATGCTTTGCCGGGGATCATAGCGGACACCTCGGTATCCCCCCTGGCACGCTATCTAGATAATACAACTATGTATATTGGTAAATACCTCTTAGATGAGCTCTATTTACAGGGGATGCTCCACTTCAGGCGTGACCCGCGAGGCAGTGGTAGTTCTTTCCTCTCAGACGATTTAAAAATTGAAACAGAGCTTTCATTAGAGTGGACGACTCCTCTGGCAACTTTTAGTGTTTTCACCCAGCCCGGAGAGTTGTCGGTTTTCGATATTTTCGATACTATGGGCTTTAGTGTTACTAAGCGCTTCGATTTCTAAAAGGAGTTCACATGCAACGCAAACTTATTGTTATTAGCCTTCTCTTAGTTGCTATCTTTACCATTTCAGCGGCCGATGAAGTCTCTTTAGATGCTTGGTGGGAGAATAAACCGATTGAAGAGTTTGTCTACATCGATTTAGTCAATGTAGATGCCAGCCTGGTTGATAGATTCACCGACCCTTTGGTAGGCTCTCCCTATAAACAGAGTACTATCGACGATCTTCAAAAAGAACTCCTTGCGCTGGATCAATTTTTAGAGGTTGAGCTTATCCCGTCAACGTTTGAGGGGTCAAAAGAGAAATTAACCGTCTATATCGAATTCGTTGAGTTGAAACCGTTGTCTGCTTTAAAATTCAAGGACAATAAGATTGCCACCAACGATGAGCTGCAAGCGGTGGTTGAGCTCACAATCGGGAAACCTTTTGAGGCCTCACAACTCAGTAAATCGGTGGAAAATATTCAGAGGCTCTACCGCTCTAAAGGGTACGACAGAGTCGACGTAAGCCCCTCCTATACGAGTGATAAGAGTGGCAAAGGTATCGAAGTTACTTTCGCATTACAAGAGTATAGTTGGTACAGCAATAAGCCGATCAGAGGTTTCACCTATAAGAATTTAATCAATGTGCCCCAGGGGGAGATTGAAGATATTACCTATGGGTACATTGGCAAGATTTTTACCCAAGAGACCTATCGAGAGCTTGAGAGAAAATTAAATGATCTCAATAAATTCAGTGTCTTCGAAGGAGAGGCGAAAAGGGGAGGGGCGAATAACAATGACCTCTACATCGAGTTAAAATTCACAGAACTACCGGTTGTGCGCTCAATTAATTTTGTGGGTAATAATGGTGTAAAAAGCAAAACACTCCTCGACAAGAGCTCTATTGCCCTACATGACTTTCTCTCAATCAACCGCATCAATACCGATAAAGAGGCTTTTAAGACGCTCTATTTAGAGCGGGGTTACGCCGATGTTAAAGTCGATTCTACCTATAAAATTGAGGAAAAGAGCAACCTTCTCGATTTGACCTATATTATAAGTGAGGAGCGCCAAGTAAAGGTTAGCGAAATCGATTTTGAAGGCAATGAAAAACTCTCCTCCCGTGCCCTCCGTAAAGAGCTGACTACCAAGGTCCAATCCCTCTTTAATTCGGGAAACTACCAAGCGCTTAATATCAGTTTAGACACCCAAGCTCTACAGGGAGCCTACCAGAAAAATGGCTATGTTGATGCCAAAGTCTTGGAAGTAAAACAGGAGGAAGTGAGTGAAGAGGGAGCCAGCCAGAAAAAAATAAAACTCATCTTTGTTATCCAAGAAGGAGAGCAGTGGTATTTTGGGGGTATCAAAGTTGAGGGCAACACAATCTATAGTGATGAGACTATTGGGGACCTTTTAACCCTTAAAGAGGGAAGTATTCTCGATATCTCTAAGGTACAAAATGAGATTGGAAAAATTGCCGACCTCTATTGGAACGAAGGGTATGTGGAGAACACTATCGATTTACAAGATAGTCGCAATATTGAAGAGAAGAAGATTAGCTATACGGTAATTATTACCGAGCGTGAACAAGCCGTTGTTGAAGATGTAATAGTGCGTGGAATGACAAAAACTAAGCCTTATGTTTTAGAGCGGGAGCTCATCTTAAAACCCGGCGATATTTTTAGCAAGGATAAATATGTACGGAGTGCTCAGAATCTCTTTAATACCGGTCTTTTAACCGATGTTGTGCCTTCCTTAAACTACGGGACAGAAGAGAACTCTTTGGTGGTCACCTACGATGTTACTGAAGGCAACCAGATGAACATCGGTTTTGGCGCCACCTTTGGAGGTAATGTTGAGGGGTTCCCTGTCAGTGGATTCCTCTCTTGGAGCGACACCAACCTTGGTGGCACCGGACGCAATTTAGAAATTTCTACTGAACTCTCTCCCGATTCGCAATCGGTTAATCTCTCTTTCAGAGACCAATGGGTTAAAGACAAGCGCTGGAACAACTCGCTAATGCTCTCGTTCAACCGCAATGTCTATCAGAACGGACGAGTTTTAGGTAACAACTCCCCAACTACCCAGTACCGTGACAACCAAGCTTACCCCTATCCTTATACAAGTTACCAAGAGTGGATTAGCGAATACTCACCAACCCCCGATGCCGTTTATCTGATGCCCTATGATGCTTATAAGATCTCCTTAGGCTATACAACCGGTTATACTTTCCTGTTCCGTCCGGGCAGACTCTCCCTCTCAATCGGTCCCACTATAACTTTAAACAGGGCGGTGTATGATCAAGAGACCTACACTCCTTACGACTATTTGATTGAAAAATATGGGGAAGCTTGGCAATTTTCCAACCGCATTAGCCTTGCACTGACTTGGGATGGACGTGATTATATACAGGCCCCCACCAAGGGGTACGTTATTAGTCAGAGTTTAACTTATGCAGGGGGTATCCTTGGGGGACTAAGTAACTACATGCGCTCCTCGACTAGTGCATCGGCCTTTTTGAAAATCTTTGAAATCCCCGGCGAAAAGCCAACACCCGGAGTTGTTAGCTTTAATACCACTCTCTCTTTTATGTTTGACCAATACTACTCTGAGAGTGGCAATCTGACAGGGTCCTGGATCAAGGGGATCAGTGCCAGTAAATTTGAATACCTCTACATCGATGGGATGACCATCGCACGAGGTATTACCCCTAAATTCTATTACGAATTCTTATGGGACTCCTCAATCGAATTCAGTATTCAAATCGCTGAAAATGTTCTTTGGGGAGATGTTTTCGTGAGTGCCACCG
>JBAYSE010000026.1:0-16673 GCA_041676265.1 Sphaerochaetaceae bacterium | reverse complement strand
TTAACTGTCCCTTGGCATCTACCAGAGCCCCTTTAAAGGTGGTTGTGCCGACGTCGATTGCCAGTATCATAGTGCCCCCATCTTAAAAAGGACCCTGTAGGAGTCCCCGCTTAAAGCCTTCTCGAAAGCCTCCGGCGCCTCTTTCAGTGGATAGATATGGGAAATGAGATCGTCTGTTTGCACACTGCGGTGACTGAGGAGCGCCACTGCTCGGTAAAAATCTTCTCCACTGCGCCCTTCTGAGCCGGTAATGGTCACCTCCTTACGGTGAATTGCATTTAAGTCAAAGGCGTAAGGACTCTCTCCATTGTAAGAGGTGTAAAGGAGGATTACCCCATTGTCAGCTAT
Organism: Sphaerochaetaceae bacterium; assembly: GCA_041676265.1. GTDB lineage: Bacteria > Spirochaetota > Spirochaetia > Sphaerochaetales > Sphaerochaetaceae > DUOJ01. Next base: position 16,325 of record JBAYSE010000026.1, on the reverse strand, counting down.
AACTTTTGTGGCTAATTCTACGGCTTCTATAGCCGGTGTGGTCACGATAACAGCTTCTACTCCCCTATTAAAGGTAACTTTTTTAAGAGTCTGTTCACACTGAGAAATAGGAAGAGCTCCTTGGCCTACCCTTTGAAGTCTCGCCGGATCAATGTCCGAGACAAAAGCCCTGAGGCCCATTAACCTGGCAACCTTGAGGTGTAAAAGCCCCATAGTGCCGGCACCGCTAATTAAAACGGTGTCTCCCAATTTTAAATTAGAGCGCTTGAGTGAGCGGATACAACAGGCCAATGGTTCACTGAAAGCGGCCTCTTCTAAGGGGAGCGCCGGAGGAACCACAAAAACCTGCTGAGCCTTCACAACAATATAATCGCTGAAAGCCCCCAAGATCTTCCCTTTGGCATTGTATCGATTCTCACAGAGGTTGGAGTTCCCCTTTAAACAGGCGGGACAGGCATAACAGCGATTAACTAAATCGAGGGCAACCCTGGCGCCCTTCTCAATCTTAGGGACCACTTCAGAGCCCACTTCAGCGACAATACCACTGGCTTCATGTCCTCCCACTAGGGGGTAATGAATGACCCTTTCGCCGGTGTAGAGACGCTTTTCGAGGGTACATATCCCGCAATAGGCAATTTTTACGAGGATTTCGTCCTCTTTATAGGGGGGAATTGCCACTTCACGCACTTCAACGCGCCCCGGCTCAAGTAAGTAGAGACTCTCCATATTCACCTCCCGTCTCCAATGCTACCACCCCACGGTGATGTTGTCACCAACTCTTTAATTGACACTTTCTGCAGGTTATCGGTATCTTGAGTGCATCAATGTTTGAATCTGAATAAGGAGGCCAAAAATGGCTGTAATTATGTATAGCACTCCATCGTGTGGTTTCTGCAGGATGGCCAAGAGCTATTTCCAGCAAAATAAGATCCCTTTTACCGAATACAACGTCGCCAGTAATATGGAAAAAGCCCAAGAGATGGTTAGAAAATCGGGACAGATGGGAGTCCCCGTAATCGATATTAACGGGAAGATTATTGTTGGTTTTGACCGCGCTGCGATTGATCAAGCTCTCAAGAGATAGTCTGGCTACTTAAAATTGTAGGGGAAGATAGTTGTCTATTTCCCCCTATAGTTTTAAAGTGGACTATCATGCGTAGCAAAAGTCCTTCCAAAGTCTTTGTTTTAGCGGCCCTGACCGTTACCCTCTGGTCTACGGGCTTCGTTTTTACCAGAATTGCAGTTATCTACCTCTCCACCTACACTGTGGGTTTGTTGCGTTATTTCTCAGCAGCGGTTCTTTTAATTGTAATCGCCTTTGTTAAAAAGATAGGCCTCCCCAAAAAGCACGATATTGCCCTTTTTTTGGCCCTCGGAGCTTTGGGATTCGCCCTTTACCAAGTGTTATTTAATATCGCTATGCTCACCATTAGCGCCTCAACCGCCAGTGTAATCGTTGCCACGGTACCGGTTATTAGTGCCTTGTTCGCCTCGCTAGTCTTCAAAGAGGAACTCAACAAAGTGGGGTGGATTGCCGTATTAATTGAGTTCTCCGGTATCCTCCTGTTAACCCTGTGGCAACAAAGATTGAGTGTTGGTTGGGGGTTGGCCTGGATGGGGATCGCAGCCCTCTGTTTCGCCGGTTACAACCTCCTTCAACGCTTTGCCACGACCAATTACACCCCCCTGCAGTCGACTGTCTACTCGATTGTCGCCTCCGTTATCCTCCTTTTACCCTTTACCCGCACCACCGTTATAGAGGTGGCGCAGGCCAGCTGGCAACCGGTTGTAGCCGTTATCTTTATGGGGATTTTCCCCTCTGCTATCGGCTTTATCCTTTGGGCCGAAGCTTTGGCAACAGCCAAACAAATGAGTGATGTCACCAATTTTATGTTCTTGACACCACTACTGTCGGCACTACTGGAGTTCTTGATCATTGGAGACGTTCCTGACAACGGAACAATAGTGGGGGGAGCTACTATCCTGTTAGGTTTGGCACTCTTCAATAATCGCCGAAAATTGGGTAGTATTCAAACATGAAAAAGCTCTATTTTATTTACGACTCCCCTTTGGGAGAGTTGCTTATTGCTGAGAGGGAGGGGCGACTCACCAATTTGAAGACCCTCTCCCGGGTAGAGCCCACCTTTAACGGCATATTTGAAGAGACACCCCTTATTAAGAGGACGATGCAAGCGTTGAATCAGTACCTCGATGGTGAACGTCAAGAGTTTGACATCCCCCTTGCCCCTGAAGGGACCCCTTTCCAAATGAGTGTTTGGCAGGCCCTTCTTGAGATTCCCTACGGTGAGACGCGTAGCTACAAAGAGATTGCCATAGCCATTAACAACCCCTTAAGCTGCCGAGCAGTGGGGATGGCTAACCACAACAACCCTATCTCGTTTATCATCCCTTGCCACCGGGTAATTGGGGCTAACGGGAAGTTGGTAGGTTACGGTGGAGGGCTCGATTTAAAACAGAAACTCTTAGACTTAGAAATGGGTAAACCTTTCCCCAAATGAACGGCACGCATTATCGTCGGGCAGTTCATCTTCCTGGAGGATAAACCCCTCCTCAAAAAGGAGGGCTCCTTTGGCTTTTACCCGCTCTTGCCAGTCTCGCATCCACAGCCCATCGCCCCAGCCGTAGGAGCCAAACAAGGCCACTTTACGATTAGCTAAGCCCTCTTCAATTTCCTCGTAGAAAGGGAGGAATTCACTCTCGTCCAGCTCCTCATCGCCCGCCGGAGGGCAGCCGAACATAAAGCGGTCGTATTTCTCTAAAACGAGATAATCACTTTGAGAGACTGGTAACACGTCAACTTCAGCACCGGCGGCTCTGGCCCCTTCACCAATTGCTGAGGCCATCGTTTCGGTATTGCCGGTACTACTCCAATATATAATAGCTATGCGCATACAAACTCCTACGTATGCACCAAAGCTACTTACAAGGAGGAGCCTCCGTCAAGGAACTATTGACCGCAAGTCTATATAAGTCTATAGTTAACCCATCTGGACGTTTGTCTGGGTCATTGTTCTGTAGCCGTGTGTTTCTAATCTTGGGGGAGAAAGGAATCACACGGCTTTTTTTAAGCGATCAGGGGAGCAATGAGGGTCTCAATCATCAGGTTATGGCCCCAGGCATTCAGATGAATCCCATCTTGGCAGAGAAAGTCTTGCTTTCCGCTGAAAGCCCCCCTGACATCAATTAAACGCGTTTGGGTCTCCCGGGCGATTTTGACAATCTCATCAGAGTAGCGCTGCTGAACAGCTTCAATGTTGTGCACCTCTTTGAGCCACTTTAAAATCTGTTCCCCGTTACCCCCTTTTTTACAGATGTGTTTAAAGTAGAGCTCCCCATCGATAGGGGGCAAATTCATCAACACGGGGATCGCTTTAAGGCTTTCTACCATTCTTAGCATTGCTTTGAGAGTTTTAGAGAAGAGGGTTAACGGAGTTTTAGGTAAGTGGTCCAATTCGGGATTTGCCGACACTTCATCCCAGAGGTAATCACAGTCGTTACCTCCAAATTCGATTAACACGAGAGTCGGTGGGGCACTTTTCACTATAGAGCGCTCCAAAAGGGCTCTCCCTTTAGTAACCGTACAGCCAAACATCGCCTTAGAATCGACTTTTAGGGAGAGGGAATGCTCGATTTTTTGTAGTCCATTGTCTTCTAAGAGGGTGTAGCGCTCCCGGTGTGCATCATAGACAATACCTTTTAGGAGCGAGTCTCCAAATATTCTGAGAATTTTGTTATCATCTTGCATACTTGCCTCCTATAATTGAGGCCAGTATATTTCTCTTAACTCCTTATAAACAATAGCTTAAACTAATCAAAAAGACCCATATTTTTAACCAGTTAAAATTAACTAGTACCCTTTTATAAAAGTGCCCTCTTCAAGTTCCTTAAAGGCTTGATGAATCTCCTCGCGGGTATTCATCACGATAGGGCCACCCCAGGCAATCTCTTCATTGAGAGGTGGCCCTTCGGCAACTAGGAACCTAGCACCCTCTTTGGACGCTCTGACTACAAGGTTATCGCCTCTCTCTAGGAGGGCAATTGTGGTAGGACCTAATACCTCGCCCTCCTCTTCAAAGGTTGCGCTACCACCGAACAGATAACAAAAGAGGGTATTATTGGCTTCTGTGGGGAGGGTCCACGTCGTGTTGCCCTCTAAAAGGACATCCAAGAGGCGCACCTCAACAAAACTCTTTTCAATGGCCCCCACTTTACCTTGGTAAGTGCCGGCAATAATCTTAATAATAGCGCCCTCTTCTGCCACCTTTCCCATCATGCTCTCTCTAATGTCACGATAGGCGGGGCGCACCATTTTTTCTTTCTGCGGAAGGTTTACCCAGAGCTGTACCCCTAAAAGGTGGTCACTCTCCTGGGGCATCTCTTGGTGCAAAATTCCACTACCGGCAGTCATCCACTGGCACTCCCCTCCCCTAATAACCCCACTGTTACCCAAAGAGTCTTGATGGTCTATCTCGCCACTTATAAGGTAGGTGACGGTCTCTATTCCCCGATGGGGGTGCCAGGGAAACCCTTTTAGATATTCACTGGCCTTGGTCGAGTCAAACCCGTCAAGTAAAAGAAAAGGGTCGAATTCTTGAGAATCCCTCCCCCCAAACATCCTGTTGAGTTTAACGCCGGCACCGTCAAAACTGACCTTTCCCTCGACGACTCTCTTCACTTGCCTGTTACCCATTTTGGCTCCTTTGTGACTTTCTCCTTTCAATTTACACCACTATTGTTTATCATGGAAGGCGTCAGAATTAAAATTAAAGGGGTGTAAGAATGGAAGTGACTTTTTATTTGTGTGAAAAATGTGGCAATGTGGTTGAGTTGATCCATAACGGGGGAGGTGAACTGGTTTGCTGTGGAGAGCCCATGAAAAAGCTGGAGGCACAAACCGCTGACGCCGCCGGCGAGAAGCACGTCCCAATTTACCGCGTAGAGGGTGACAAAACAATTGTTACCGTTGGAACAACCCTCCATCCTATGGTTGAAAAACACTACATTATGTGGATTGCAGCCCTTACCGAAGAGGGCATTTACAGAAAAGCCCTCAAACCGGAAGAGAAGCCGGAGGTAACTTTCGACTGTTTGGGTAAAGTGGTGGCCTTCTACGAGTACTGTAATATTCACGGTTTGTGGAGAGCGGAAGCTTAAACTTTTTTGTTTTGATACCACTTATTTATGCTTTATAGAGAATTTGGAAGAACTGGTAAAAAAGTCTCGCTCATCGGGTTTGGTGGGATGCGCTTTAAAGAAGAGGACTACCTCGATGGTGATTACTCAAAGGCGCTGGCGCTCGTCCACCGGGCCCACGCTTTGGGAATCAACTATTTTGATACCGCCCCGGGCTATTGCCACGACCACAGTGAGAAGATCCTTGGGCAAGCCTTTAAGACTATGGAGCGCTCCTCATTCTACATCTCCACCAAGTGCGGTCTGGGTAATGCCCAGCATAGTGGTGAAGGGCGTCGAATGATTGAACAATCTCTGGAGCGTCTCAATGTTGATAAAGTCGACTTCTACAATATGTGGTCAATTAAGAGTATGGCTGAGTACCGCGAGTTCCTTAAAAAGGATGGTATTTACGCCGCAGCTCTACAGGCCCAGAGCGAGGGCCTAATCGACCATATCTGTTTCACAACCCACATGAGTGGACAAGAGATTGCCCAAGTTGCCAATGATGGCCTTTTTGAAGGGGTAACGCTCGGTTACAACGCCGTCAACTTTGCCTATCGCCAAGAGGGGCTCGAGGCCTGTCATGCCGCCGGCTTGGGGATTGTGACCATGAACCCTTTAGGAGGCGGCCTCATTCCCACTTACAGCGACTATTTTGCTTTCTTAAGAAGGGGTGAAGATTCTCTGGTCGTTTCGGCCCTTAAGTTTATCTTGGGGCAAAACAAGGCGACTGTCGCCCTTGTAGGCTTCTCGGCACTACAAGAGGTTGAAAAGAACATCTTGGCTACACAAAATCTCCCTTCACCGGAGGAGCTCTCTTTGGATGAGATGCGTAAAAATCTCTCAAGTGAGCTCAACTCCCTTTGTACCACCTGTGCCTACTGCGATACATGTCCCGCAGGGATTCCAATCCCGCAGCTTCTGGAAGCTTACAACCTCTACATCTTAAGCTCAGGAGATCGTGAAGCCTGCCTGAATCGTCTTAGGAACCACTGGGGGGTGAGTAGTCGCGAAGCCTCTAGATGTACGGCCTGTGGACAGTGTGAGGCCTTGTGCACCCAAAAACTCCCCATAATTAAACGCCTTGAAGAGATGGCCTCTTTTGCCTAGAAAAGGCGACCTTGCGGTCGCCTCTGATTAAAAGCCTAAACTCAATTAATAGTTTTTAGCAGCGATTTCAAAGTGGGCTTTGGGATGGGCACAAATGGGGCACACCTCAGGAGCCTTCTTGCCGATGTGGATATGGCCACATACATCACATTTCCAAATCTGCTCCTCATCACGTGAGAAAACAATCCCCCCTTCAAGGTTACTCAACAGTTTTAAGTAACGCTCTTCATGGGCCTGCTCTATTTTGGCAACCCCTTCAAAGAGGGCGGCTATCTTTTTAAAGCCCTCCTCGCGGGCATCTTTGGCAAAGTTGGCATACATCTCGGTCCATTCGTAGTGCTCCCCGGCGGCAGCGTCTTTTAAGTTGGCGGCCGTTGGACCGATATCGCCCCCCTCTTGGAGAGCTTTGAACCAGAGCTTAGCGTGCATTTGCTCATTGGTAGCGGTCTCCTCAAAGAGCTTGGCAATTTGAACATACCCCTCTTTGCGTGCCTTACCGGCCCAGTAGGTGTATTTATTTCTAGCCATCGACTCGCCGGCAAAAGCTTCTAGCAGGTTTTTCTCCGTCTTTGTCCCTTTTAAGTCCATATTCTCCTCCAGACATAGGTATTTTTTAGATTAATTTCAAATTATGATAGCATCGCAAAGAGGGGAGTGCAATAAGAATGGCCATAATTCTCTACAAAAGTGTCCCCTGATTAACCTCTACCTCGTAGGGAGCAACTCCCCCGGTGAGATAGTTTAGGGGGACAGCCAACCTCTCCAGCTCTTTTAGAACATCCCTCTCTTTTTGAAATGGGAGGGCTTGGTTAAATATTAAGCCACAGTTAATCGCGTCCTCGAGGGCATGATGCGCGTGGTAAGGGAAGGCAAAATAGGCGGAGAGGACCGCTAGACTATAGCTGTGAAGGCCCACCCATTTTTTACGGGCTATCTTTAGAGTGCATGTGTAGCGCAGGTTGGGCAGCTTCAAAGAGTAGAACTCTGCCAAGGCCCTCACGATAGCACTATCGAAAGGGGCATTGTGAGCTATGAGGAGCTCTTTGTCTATAAAGTCGACCATGGAGGGCCACACCTCAGCAAAATTAGGTGCGTCTTTGACATCCTCATTACTCAGGCCATGAATCTGGGAGTTTTTGGGAGAAAAATAGGGAGAAGGGGGCTTTAGCAGAGTGTAATAGGTCTCGAGGACCTTAGCCCCCTCCATTTTAGCTAAGCCCACAGAACAGGCGCTGGTTAGCGCATCGTTAGCCGTTTCAAAGTCAATTGCTACATACTTCACCGTTCGCATTTCTCCATCATAATTGAGAGAATTGTTTTGTCGGTCTGCTCCATCCCTTCATGGCTCAAGAGTTTCAAGTTAGCAAAACTTTGGAGGGCATCTTTACCGACGATTCCCGAAAGGGCTCGTGGAGCTCTTCCTTTAAGGGCTAGGCGGCAACTCATTCCCGCCGCTTCCACGGACGAGAAGATTTTTAGGGCACAACTACCTTTTGCCCCATCGCAGATGATGCCGGTGAGATTACCCACCATATTGTTAACCGCCCTATCGAGGGCCTCGACATCTCCCCCTAAGAGGTAGGTCAAACCGCAAGCCGTCCCGATAGCTGCCGTAAAAGCACCACACAGTGGTGAAAGACGCTCTTTTTTGGCAGTTATAACTAAGGCCACAAGGTGACTCAATGTGAGACCCTTAATCAAAAAATCTTCATCTAAAGACAAATATTTGCCCATTATTAACAGTGGAACGGCGATGGTTATTCCCTGGTTACCGCTACCGCTATTAATCACAACCGGCAAGGGGAGGCCTGCCATACGGGCATCGGAAGCTGCGGCGGCATAAACACTACCCAATCTATAAGCTTCTTCAAGGTTTGAGGCTTCCGCGGGCAATCCCTCCCCCATAACCTTACCCACCTCTAACCCATAGCCTGTCTGGCGCCCCTCTTGGGCGATTGCATAGTTAGTGAGGGCTCCCTGCAGGACAAATTGGTAATCATCTACTTCCAATTTCTCCACCATCTCATAAATCTCACTGAGGGTGAGCTCCTCGACACCCTTAAAGGGGTGCTCGCCCTCCTCCCTGGCAATTTCCAGTGGGAGGTCTAACAAGGGTGAGTCATCGACGACTAGGCGGCTAAAGCGGGTATGCTCTCCACTAATGACCGCTTGACTGTAGTGGTGCCGACCAAAGGCCTCCACAGAGATATAAACCGGAGGGACCTCTTCGGCCAGCTCTAAGGAGATGTCCATTTTGAGCGCTTTCGCTTTTTGCTCTTCTTTAATATCACTGAGGATGGCTAGACCTTTAAAGACCTCTCCACCGGCGGCTCCTAGGGCAACAGCTGCTTGAATTCCCTGCAAGTCACAATTGGGCAAGCCTACGCCGAGAGCATTTTTAACCATATCGCGACTGGCAATAACTTTAAACTTGAGGGCTTCTTCACCAAGTAATTGACGAGCTTTAGCCCCCGCTAGGGCTGCAGCGGCCGGTTCGGTACACCCCATGGCAATCATCAGTTCCTTTTTTAAGAGTTGGTAAAGCATCTTAGCGCCCCTTGTTTGGTGGTAAGGTTGCTCGAAAGAGCTCCCCTTGGACTTTTAGTGTATAACTCTCCATTAAAGCAGGGACAACCAGGCACTCTCCCCGTTTAATAACAACTTCCTCTCGATCTTTAGAGAGGATACTCTCCCCTTGAACAGAGAACAGGAGTTCTATTGCCGTTTGTCCCCGAAGCGTGTAACTGCCCTCTTTAAAGACCCCCAGCATAAAGTCGTCGGTGGGGGCAATGACGTTTAGACACCCCGCTTCATCGTAGCGCTGCGGGGCCAATTCTCCCTTTACACTGGAAAACTCTAAAATTTCCATGAGTTCGGCAGTGTCGACTTTCTTAGTCGTTAGCCCGCCCCTGAGGACGTTGTCGCTGTTACTCATCAGTTCAATGCCATGCCCTTTAACATAGGCGTGTAGGGTACGGGGAGCTAAATAGATTGCCTCTCCCGGTTTTAAGTGGAGGGTATTCATGAAATAGGGGGCTAAGACTCCCACGTCGTGAGGGTAGAGTTTGAGGCAAGTTTGCCCAATGCCTTCACGCGTTAGCCACTGCCCCTCTCTGTTGACTTCTCGCCCCTTTAGATAGGTTTTATAGCTGTTTAACAACGAATTTAGAGTGGTCTTATCGAGCGCGTAAAGGGCCGCAAAGAAGTGTTTTAGCGACTTAAAAAGGCCCTCAATTAGAGCGGAGGGGAAGATTTCTTTAAAATTGTGTTCAATCTCTTCAATTGGTAAAAACCCGTAAAGGGCGGTTACGGGGGCCAAAGCATAGAGTACCTCAGCTTTTTGATGGGGGTCTTTGTAGTTAAGCTCCTCCTCCTTTAGTACGCCTCTAAGGGGGGCCTCTTTAGCCCAACCAGCTTGCGCTTGGTCTACTGAAGGGTGGACTTGTAGTGAGAGGGGTTGGGCTATGGAGAGCACTTTGAGGAGGAAAGGAAGGTCTCCTTGCCCCTTTCCTAAGTAGGTGGGTGCCTCTTTTTGGAGTAAGTGGCTCAGTAAAGAGCCGTCAGGAAGGGTTGCCTCTCCATTGCTATGGGTGCCAAACCAGAGCTCCCCGCAGGGCTCTCCGGTGACAGGCAAACCTAACAAAGAGGGGATGAAAGTGTCATCCCCCCATTTATAGTGTTTAATAACCGGTTTAATTTTAATTGTAGTCATAGGCCTCCGTGAGGCCTATGTTACCATGTATTTATGACTTTTTGTAGACGCGAGGTAAGAAAATCATCCCTACTACAAAAAGGGCTAAGGCCACTATCCAAGCCACTGCAGCATTGAGGAAAATCCCACCAAAGAGGAACCCGACAGCCGCACAAATGGCCACAAATACAGCGTAGGGCATCTGGGTTGCCACGTGCTCTAAGTGGGGACAAGCCGCACCCGTTGAGGAGAGAATTGTCGTGTCACTGATGGGAGAGGCGTGGTCACCAAAGACCGAGCCACCCAATACGGCACTGACTGCAATAAACATGGCGTTCGTTAAAGCACCCATCGGGAGCCCTTTGGCATTGGCTAAGCCACTGACGATCGGCATTGTAATCGGTATCATAATGGCAAAAGTCCCCCAGGAAGTTCCTGTTGAGAAAGCAATCAGGGCCGAGAGGACAAAGACAATCATGGGCACGAGTGCCAAGGGGAAGCCTCCTGCGACAACGGCATCTGAGAGGAAATTGGCCAGCCCCAAGCCACCATCGGCCGGTGCTTCCGTGATAATCGTCCCAATTGACCAAGCCATTGTTAAGATTAAGAGAGCCGGGACCATTGAGCTGATACCCTCTCTAAAAGCTTCAGAAGCCTCTTTTATAGAGAAGAGTCTTCTGGCGAAGTAGTAGACGAAGGTGATCACCAAGGTAAAGATTATTGAGTAGAAGAGGGCATAGGAGGCATCAGTATCGGTGAAGGCTGCTCCAAAGCTTATTGAACGCACCGCTTGGCCAAAACTGGTAATCGACTCTCCATCAACCGATTGCATCCAAGTCGTTACCGGGAAGAAGACCACGGCAGCGACTATGAGGATGATGATGGGGAACAACATGTCGATTGCTTTGGCATTTTCTTTGCCCTCAACGTCGGGCAACTCTCCGGGAGCATCGCCATAGGCGAGGTTATACAGGCTTCCGGTAGTTTCATGGTAGTGGTTACTGGCAGCCATGGGACCAAAGTCACGATTTGTGAGGATTATTACCAGCACCATGATAATGGTTAGTAATGCATAGATGTTAAAAGGGATGGAGCGGATAAAGAAACTAAATTCGGTTATCCCCAACTGGCTAAAGCCCTCCGACCCTTTGACAATCGACATTACCGTCACGACCCAACTGGACACAGGCGCAATAATACAAACAGGTGCCGCAGTAGAGTCGAGAATGTAAGCTAGTTTAGCCCGTGGGACGTTGTTACTGTCGGTGATAGGCCGCATGACGGTCCCTACCGCTAAACTGTTAAAATAGTCGTCAATGAAGATTACAAGGCCAAAGACCCAACTCATGAGTAGACTGGCTTTACCACTGCGCACCCTTAGAGCCGCCCAGCGACCAAAGGCTTTGGCAGCCCCCGTCTTAGTTAACAGACCTACCAATCCTCCCAACAGGGCACAGAAGAGGAAAATCCGGATGTTCCAGCCGTCGTTGAGAGAACCGGCGACAACGTCAGTGAGATGGACCAATGCAGCAAACGGATTACCACCGGCGATAATCAAGGTTCCCGAGAGGATCCCTAGAAATAGAGAGATGATTACGTCTTTGGTGATAAACGCGAGTGCAATGGTTAGTACCGGGGGAATTATCCCCCAAATTCCAAAGTTAGCCATATTACGCTCCCCTTTTTTTATTTTGTCAATTTTAAGCGAGCATAACACATTAAATGTTGCAAGTATAGAGTTATTGATACAATTTGTTAGAATTTACACGAATTAGTTATAGTAATAACAAAACATCCCCCGGTTAAGGGGGATGCAATTAATTGGTTCTTCTTTTAGCGGTCGAAACCTAAGTTAACACGTACACTAAAGGCATCCACAGGTTTATCGCCGATTTCCGCACCAAACTCTCTCCAGTAGTAGGAGGCGTCAACACGGATAGCAAAGAGGTCGAGTCCTACTCCAACCGAGTAGTATCCTCGGTTGAAACCGCCTCTTAAATCGAGGACCGACAAGAGTCTAATTTCAGCACCGGCTCTAAAGTGGTCCCAGAAAGCATTAGGATAATTCTCACTGTCGCCAAGCTTTTCAAACATTGTGACTGAGTCGACCAGATCAACAGCAATGGTGGGTTTAAAGAATTTGTCTAACTTACCGAAACTAGGTGCCCAGCCCAACCCTAAGTCGAGTTTCCAAGGGACTTTATGGATTAGTTCAGTAGGCACCTCTACAGTATCACTCTCATACTCAGTCTCTAACCCAATGAACGCATTGAGATCATTTAACCACAATCCCAGCTCCGGATAGTTTTGCATGGTGTAATTGCCGTTGATATCACGGGCAACCGCCGAGATTGTAAAGCCAACGGGGAGATTAATATTCACGCCAACGTCAATGGGAAGCGCCCAGCCGGCGGCTAGTTTAACGCTACTCAGTAGAGTCTCTAATACTTCACCTCCTTCTCCCCCTTCACCTTCGCCCTCACCTTCTCCTTGCATTAGGAGATTGGCGACTTCGGTGACTCCCAGCCTGCTGGTGTAAGCCTTATAAGTGAAGCGGAGATTCACACCGGCATCAATGGAGAGAACGTTGGGGACAATTTTAAAGCGGTAACCATACCCTACGGTTAGAGCGGCATTGACTTCCGCCATAAATTTAAGCGAAAGGGCATCGCTGTGGTTGTTACTAGAGTGCAGTTGTTCTTGGACTTGTAGTCCTAACCCGAAGCCTCCCGCTGTGAAAGAGAGGGCTACATCGGTTGTTAATACTTCTCCCTTGTCTAGCCCAAATACGTTACTGACTCTGTCAGCGAATTCAAGCATCCCAGCCGGGTCTTCCATATTCAGCTCACCAATATCCTGTAAGTCTTCAATAAGACCCGAATCCAAGATCTTTAAAGGGTTAAAAAGGGTCACGGTAACCGACGGAAGGTTTAAACTAAACTTCTTAGAACTAAGATTCGCCGGGTTAATAAAGAAAGCATCATTGCCACTCGCAATCGCTACCCCTGCACCACCCATGGCCTCTACTCTGGCACTAACAGGCTTAAAAGTCGTCTCAGGATAAAAAAGCTGAGGGTAGTTATAAGAAGCAAAGAGACTAGAGGAGGCAATCACCAGTATTACTAATATCGTAAAAATTCTATTTTTCATGACCAATCCTCCTCATTATTTAAATAAATCTTCTATAAAAGATTCAATCCAGTCTGAACCGGGAACAGCGGCTAAGATATCATGGAATGTTTTATACACTGTACTCTCCCCATCAGAAAGGATATCCATTAATTCCCCAGCACCACTTAAAGTTTCTCCAAAATCCTCGTAATTGCCTTCGTGTCCTCTAACTAGATACGCATCTATAAGGTCAGCAAATTTCTTGTCGTCTGGTGCATCTTTAAATAACTTATTAGCCTCTGTAAAGAACACACTTAAAAGATAATTTAAAGCATCATTGACTTCTAGCTCCTGGTTTGAACCTTTTAATTTGGGGGCTAATTTTTCATAAGTTTTCCGCATAAGTCCGTAGTTAGTTATCATGCTGCTGAGGTTTTTTCTGTTGATTTCACCTTCATCTGTTGTACCGATACTATCGATTAACATCTCAATAATAGCCTCTAATTCACCAGTTAAACCTTCTCCATCACCTCTAGAGGTCCTCATAGAGCTAACACCAAAGGCTTCTAGGAGTTCGTTTATACCAGCAGCGTTTGTGGGAGAGATGGTTTCGATTATCTCCAGGACTTCCAAGGCTTCACTTATTAGGCCCATAGCCTCTTCGCGTTCCTCATCAGTCATTTCTTCCCAATCAAATCCATCTTCACCATCTCCTGTGAACTCTTCAACTTTTTCAAAAAGCTCTGCCACTAAAATGGCAGCAATTAAGTCTCCTTGGGTTTCAATCTCAAAATCAAAGTCATCTTCCCCATCGCCTTCCTCTTTAAGGCCATCTAATAAATCTTTAACTTTTTGGGGGATATCGTCTTTATCCACTTCTTCCTGCATCTTTTCTTTCAAGGCTTCTTTCTTTTCAGGTGAAGATAAAGCTTTAGTAATGTCCTCTTTAATGTCTTGGACGACTGCTTTGTAACCATCTTCATCTAAATCTTTCAAGCCACTAAGAGCTTCTCCAATGCGCTCTCCATGTGAAGTGTCAACTTTCACCAAACCACTCTTAATTAAGGCGTTATTTCCCATCTTGCCCATCAGGTCACTTAACCCTGCTAAAGCATCTCCTTCACAGGATATGATGGAAATAACTAAAATGGGCACTAGAAGTAGTAGTGCCAGAAGTCTCTTTCTCATGTTAGTCCTCCTAAGAGGTTTAATCCTCTCATTAAATCCTTCATTCGAGTGCTTTAGCACCCGCTACAGATACAACACTCCTGTGTTGCAAATGTAACAAAAACTATTGACGTTGTAAATGGAAATATGATAAATAATTAATATAGGAATGATTACTATTTTGATTGATTTGACTTGTCTACTAATATATTAGTACCTTTAGTCTAGGAGGGGCTGGTGAAGTATTCGAAGCAAAGAGAGCTTGTCCTTAAAACTCTCAAAGAATCACATAAACACCTCACTGCCGAAGAGCTCTACCATCAAGTAAGAGAGGTGCTCCCCTCTATTAGCCTCGGGACCGTTTATCGTAACTTAAACCTCCTCGTTGAGAAGGGGGAGATTAGAACTTTGCAAGCCCCCGATTCCCCGAGTATCCGCTACGACGGGCGTCAAGATGAACATTGCCACCTCATTTGTAACTCTTGTGGGAAAATTATCGACATAGATATTGAAATCTTTGACCCCTTTGACGCTTTAGTTCACGAAAAAACTGGTTTTACCGTAGCCGAGCACGACTTAGTCCTCAGAGGTATTTGCGCCGAGTGCTTAAAAAAACGGAGAGGAACCTAACTCCAACTCTACCACAAAATCGTAGACGTTGCCGTTGTAGATTGCATAATTCATCGCCACAGGGGACTCATCGTCTAAATAGGCGACATTCTTCATCCATAGGTGGGCTGAGCCCGGACGGGTTTGCAGGAGATCACACTGTTCATCGTCAGGAATTACCGCTGAGATGCTGCGGTGGATAGTGGCTATCTTTTGCCCCGTAATCGCTTCATAGGTCTCTAAAAATGTCTTAGAAATGAGAGTCTCCCGGTCTATCTGATTAGAGACCTCCAATGGGAGAAAAATGCTCATTAGGGCATAAGGGTGATCGTTCATGTAACTAACAAGTCTTAAGCGGACAACTCCCTCTGCTTGGAGGTTGAGCAGGTGGACAAAATTTTTACCTATCTCCGTTTCCGGGCCGTAGTAGACGTCTTCAGCGATATGGTTAAATAGCACGGCATCTTTTGGAGCACTGGTATTGGGTACCCCTTTACGTAGTTCCGCCAACCTTTTTGTTTTTAGGACAAAGGTCCCTTTACCTCGGATCCGGTGGATAAACCCCAACTGCACCAATTCATCAAGCGCCCTCCTGATTGTAATGCGGCTCACGCTGTAGGTATTGCAGAGCTCTGTTTCGGTGGGAATCATCGCCTCCTGTGGCCAGTCGCCTGCCAGAATCTTCCCTTGTAAATCAAGAAATACAGTTTGGTATTTCAGTTTCATAGCCTCTCCCCTAATATAAACTATTCAACATCTGTCAATTGTAAAACCGGCACCTTTTAATATCAAGCAAAAATACCTGTCTTCTGTCACTAAAATTTCCATTTCTTGCCCTAATTTTACTACCTTTAATTTGCGAAGAACTTAAGTTATAGTGCCATTATGACTTTTATACAATTCAACCGAATAGTCGAAATTAGGACCAAGATTATTAGTATGGGGACATTTCTCTGCGGTTCCCTTTTCGCTCTTGCCACTGAGCAGGCTTGGTCTTGGTCCCGTTTCTTAGTGATGGGTTTTGCTGTCCTCTTTGTTGATATGGGAACCACCGGCTTTAACTCTTATTTTGACTTTATCAACGGAACTGACCAGAAGCAGTACAACCTTGAACGGGACAAAGTCTTAGTTCATGAAGGGGTAAAGGCCTCTACTGCCCTGACTATCTCCCTCATTATGTTCTCCTTAGCGGCTCTCTTAGGCCTCTTATTAGCCCACTGGACCTCCTATTGGTTAGTGGTCGTGGGAGGGGCAAGTATGCTGGTGGGGTTCCTCTACACCGGAGGCCCCCTGCCCATCAGTCGCACCCCCTTTGGAGAGCTCTTTGCCGGGGGCTTTTTGGGCTCCCTCCTCTTTGTGTTAAGCTACTATGTGCAATCCCTGACTTTCGGTTACCAGATAATCGTAGTCTCACTCCCCCAACTCATCTTAATTGGGGAGA